>JBAWFY010000026.1:0-17924 GCA_049592335.1 Occallatibacter sp. | reverse complement strand
CAGAATATCTTCGCGCCGCGTAAAGTGCGCGCCTAACTGCGCGCGCTTTTCTTCATTCAAAATGCGCTCGAACAGCGTGCCGAAGATCGCCGGTTCCACGCGGCCCCAGTCCAATTCCCCGGCTTTGCGCAGAATGCCCATATCCTCGTGCTGCAGATCGAGTACAGTATCCTCGCCGTCGCGGAAAAGCCCGCCGTTGAAGTGATGGATGGTGGCGAACCCGAAGTCCCTTTCCCCCGTGGCCATGGCGGCAAAGAGTTTCTTCAGCCGCCGCACAAAATTCTTCGGCTCCTGGCGATCGAGCTGGATGCTCTTGCGGAATAAATGATCGGGCAGCAGGCCCACGCTGTCGGCAAAGAGGCAGAACAGCAATTGCATGATGAATCGTGCCACTGCCTCGTTATCTTCGTGGCGCGCCCGCAGATTGTCCTTGAGCTTGGTGAACTCCTCCGCAACCTTCTGTGTGACGCGGGTTTCCACCGCGCCCGGCTTGAGCTTTTCCGGTTCCTGGAAGACGGCTCTCAAGACATCCAGCGCCGGCAAGTCGGAGCCTGGAACATGCGTCGTGAGAATCAGGTCGTCCAGCGTGAATCGATACACCACCGGAGGAGTATTGGTGAAATTGGTGTGGACTTCGAAGCGCACAAAGTCGCTCACCACGAGCAGCGGCGGATTCTCAAGGTCTTCGCGATATTTCAGCAACTGGATGTATGCCGCTTTGAGGTCTTTATGCGGGCCTTTATATTCCCAGCCGAAGAAGCCGCGCTTCCACACGTCGGCAAAGCCCTTATCGTCGCCGACCTTGTTTACGTGCTTCTCGAACGTGTACGCGGAGCCTTTGGGATCGGCGTGCGCCGGATGCGGCTCGTTCAAAATGTCGCAAAGATCGTTGAAATGGGATTGCGCGCCCGAACGCTCGCTTAGCTCGCTGTCTCTCCAGCAGCGTATGAACTCAGGCAGACTTTGCTTCATGGCTCATAGAGAGTCTACAGCGGCGACAGGTGCAGCACGGTGGAAACATCGGCTTCGGAAGTAACGAAGGAGAGTCTCGGTTCGTACTGCGCTTCGCGGCTGTTTCAAATTGAAACAGCGAGAAGAATCTGAATCGCTGGGCGGGCAAAAACCGGTCCCAGGTTCCTCAAATTATTTCTCCCGATTTGCCGATTATTTCTCGCGTTTTGCTACGCTGAATCTGAAAGCAGGGAGCAGGCGTGAAGAATCTGCGGTTGCATGTCTCAACGGTCCGAGAACCGCCGCGCGTCCGCCCTTCCGGCCCTGAAACATGCCCTCTAAGTCCTTTGCGGAGACGAATCTGCAAGCAAGTCCTTTGGCAAGACGAATTTACAGCGACACATGTTCCCTAATGTGCTGAAAACAAGGAATTTATTTACAGAAACCGCAAAAAGGGGGGAGGGGGGTACCCCCGGCCTAAACCCGGCAAACTAACTTGCTAGCTCGCCGCTTCGCGCTGCGCCGCGGGTTTCAGGAATTCGAGGGCGCGGGTGATGTAGGCCTTCATCTCCTTGCGGTGGACGACGGCATCGAGAAATCCCTTTTCGAGAAGAAATTCCGATCGCTGGAATCCGTCCGGCAGCTTTTGCCGAATTGTCTGCTCGATGACGCGGGGGCCGGCAAAGCCGATGAGCGCGCCGGGCTCTGCGATGTTCAGATCGCCCAGCATGGCGAAGCTGGCTGTGACGCCACCCGTCGTGGGATCGGTGAGCACGGAGATGTAGGGCACGCGCGCGTCGTCGAGCTGCGCGAGAGCCGTCGAAATCTTGGCCATCTGCATCAGGCTCACGACGCCTTCCATCATGCGCGCGCCGCCTGAAGCGGCAACCACGATGAGAGGCTTGCGCCCCAGTCGCGCGCGATCGACGGCACGGGCAATGGTCTCGCCGACGACGGCGCCCATCGAGCCGCCGATGAACGCGTACTCGATCGCGCTCACGACGACTTCATGCGGTCCCATGCGGCCGACGGCGTTCAGAATCGCGTCGTCGAGGCCCGTGAGCTCGCGCGCCTTGCGCAGCCGCAGCTTGTAGGGTTTCACGTCCACGAAGTTCAGCGGGTCGGTCGAGCGCAGTCCGCCATCGACCAGCTCGTAGCCCGGCTCCAGCAGCAGGTCGATGCGCGCCCGCGCGCCAACCTTAAAGTGGTGCTGGCATTTGGGGCAGACCATCGAATTGGCTTCAAGATCCGCCTTGTAGAGTGGCTGGCGGCAGCCTGGGCATTTGACCCAGAGGCCTTCGGTGCGCACATTTTTTGCGCCCGCGCCGCCGTCTGCGTCGTTCCCGCCGTTTCCCTCGGAAGCATACTCGCCGCTCTCGCGCTTGAACCAAGTCATACCGAGACCAATTGTAAATGGGTGGCCTGACTCGTGATTCGTGGCTCGGGAACCGGGATGGAACTAATATTCGATTCCCCTCTGCGCGAGAATCCCCTTTTGATACGCATGCTTCACTTCGCGCATCTCGGTCACCGTGTCGGCCAGCTCCACCAGCAGCGGATGCGCGTTGCGCCCGGTCAGGATCACGTGCACCATCTCCGGCTTCGTACGCAATGTCTCGGCGACCATTTCCGGGTCGAGCATTTTGTAGCTGATGGCGTAGTTGATCTCGTCGAGGATTACGAGATCCCACTCGCCCGATTGGATCGCCTCGCGCGCTTCGGCCCACGCCTCTTCGACCATGCGCACGTCTTCAGGATCGGACTCGGCGCCGCCGATCTTCACGAAGCCGCGGCCCATCTGCTTAATCACTATATTGCCGGCGAAGGTCTCGCCCAGGGCTTCGACAGCGTCCAGTTCGCCGTAGTGCCATGAGCCCTTGATGAACTGCAGCATCAGCACCTTCATGCCGCAGCCCACGGCGCGCAGAGCCATCCCCAGCGCCGCAGTGGTCTTACCTTTGCCGGGGCCGGTGTTGATGAGGATCAGACCGCGCCGCGATGATGATTCAGAATCCATGGTCCTCAGCTTCAGCCCCTGTGGTACGGATGTCCCGTGAGAATTGTACAGGCCCGGTAGAGCTGCTCGGCCACGACCAGCCGCGCAAGCTGATGCGCCAGCGTCATGGGCCCAAGCGAGAGCAGCCCGCCGCGGCGCTTGCCCTCCGCGAGCGCCGCATCCGACCACCCATCCGCAGGTCCGATGGCAAAGACCACGTGCTGCACGCCCTCGTCGCGCCGCTGCCTGAGCCATTCCGCCAATGCCTCCGAGGACATGGCTTTGCCGCGCCCGTCCAGCATCAGGACCATCGCTTCAGTCCTGCCGCGCTGCCGGCCCAGCCATTCGACGAGCGAGGCTTCGCTGCGAAAGGCTTCGGTGCTGCAGCGGACGACCGGGGCGCACCGTTTGAGGTAATCGCTTACGAGAACTTCGTAGGCATCCTTCGCCCCGGCCCGCGAGCCGACATGAGCCAACGTTACCTGCATGGAGAGGAGAATAGCCCAGGCACCCCGCTGCGAAAAATGCAAAGAGAAACCGGCCTTAAGCTTCCGAGACAGTTTACAGTTTCGGGGAAATCACGCCTGTTTTTTACGGAAATTCATATAAGCAGCCCAAGCCATGGCGGCGCGGCATTAATAAGTGTTATATTTTCTGTATGATACGGAAGATTAGGGGGACCGATAGAATGGCACGACTCGTGCTATGTAACTCCTAAATCTTTCTCCGGCCGTACGGTTTGCGACAAGAAGCGACCGTGAGGGCCTAATTTAGTAAGCCCTTCCTTCCCCTGTCAGACTTCAATTCTTTGGCTTTATAGAACGCGGCAAGTTCGGCGCCTCAATTGAAGCTCCATTGGCTTTGGGCCACATATTGCGTGCGCCATTTGCAAGCTCATTTCCCGAAAGTCGGAGGTCGGACCATGCGATTTGCGCGCTTACAAGACTTTGCTCACGTATTTGCCGTTGCGTTTGCTTCCAACCCATTTGGCCGGCGCAAGATAGGTGGCCCCACCTTCGATCGATTCCAGATTTTGCGATCCGGGAAGGCAAATCTACCAAATTCCATAAAGGATGACAGCAGTCTGGAAACCGTTTCATCCGAACGCATCTATTTCAAATCACTTAAGGCAGCAGTTTCGGTGTGCTTAAATGGCACACAAATTGCAAATAAATCGACAACTTCCCTGAATTGTAAGCGAGGTCACCTCATGCGGCGTGTGTCCGCGTGGGCGTTTTTGCGCAGTTGCTTTTATGAACCTGCGGAATCGGACCTTGCTATTCCCCGTCGAGTCTCCGAGACGCAAAACCTGAATCGCGAAGGATCGCCCCCCGGCCTTCCGAGACAGCGGGGACCTCTTGGAGGAGTTTCGATGCGGTTTTTCCGTTTACAACGCATTGTCTGCATCTTTGCCCAGATACTCGTTCTGGGATCCGTGGTCGCAATCGAACAACAGTCCGCCGATTGTCAGGAGACCACAGCCAGCATGGTGGGAACCGTGACCGATTCGTCCGGCGCCGCCGTGCCCGGCGCCACTGTCACGCTCGTCAATACCACCACGGGCGCGAAGTACACCGAAACCAGCAATTCCATCGGTACCTACCGCTTCGCGAATATACCTCCCGGTCAAGGATATGAGGCCACATTTACGGCCAAAGGATTCGCCGCGTTCAAGGTGACGAGCATTTATCTGACAGTCGATAGCGTCCGCACCCAGAACGCCACGCTGGCCGTGGGCACGCAGGTTTCCACGGTTCAGGTTACAGCGGCAAACTCCGAGGTCACGATCGACACCACGAGCGCATCGGTTGGCAACACTTTCGACGTGCAGCAGCTCAATAACCTGCCAGTGCAGCAGAGAAACGATCCCCTGGCTCTGTTCGCCATGCAGCCGGGAGTTACCGACAGCGGCGCTGTCACGGGCGCGCGCGTCGATCAGAATTTCGTAACAGTCGATGGCCTGGATGTGAACAACTTCGCCAACGGCGGCGCTGACCAGAGCAACACCAATGCCGGAATCTCCACGCAGTTGGGCACCATCGTTGGACACGCCCCTGTCGATTCCGTCGAAGAGTTCAAGGGCGATGTAGCCGGCAACGATGCGTCGACAGGTCTTGGCGGGGGCGGGCAGTTTGCCCTGGTCACCAAGAGCGGTACAAACACCTTCCATGGCAACCTGAACGAGTACAACCGCAATACGTCTTTTGTGGCCAATCCGTGGTTCAGCAATAACGCCGGCGTACCGCGCGCGCATTATATTCAGAACCAGTTTGGCGGCAATGTTGGTGGCCCGGTCTCCATCCCGCACCTCTTCAGCGGAAAAGACAAGCTCTTCTTCTTCTTCGATTTCAACGATTCCCGCATCATCAACAATATTGTTCAAAACCGGGTTGTTCCCAGCGACACTCTGCGTGCCGGAACCATTACCTATTGCACCGATCCGCTCTGCGACACCACCGACTCCCAAACCATGGCTCAAGTGAGCGCATTCGACCCCGCCGGCAAGGGCGTGGACCAGACCTGGTTGAATTACGTCGACGCCCGTTTCCCGCATTCCAATTCGAGCAGCGGCGGCGACGGGCTCAATTCTCTTGGATACACGTTTACCGCGCCGAACAACGATAACGAAGTCAACTACGTTGGCAGGGGCGACTGGACCATCAACGACAAGATGAAACTGTTCGCGAAGTTCGCGGTTGCGCGTGAAGATGCAGTGGAACAGCCGAATCAGTTTCCTGGCGACCCGGTCACCTCTCCCTACACAGATCGTTCCTATGACTTCGTGATTGGACACGATTGGATTCTTGGCTCGACCAAGACCAACCACTTCTTCATCGGCGACGTGGTCGACAAAGAGGCATTTCCCATTGATTACGACCCGACGGGCAATATCGCCTTCACCTTCGGTGACGGCGCCGATCAGTCGCTGACTTCAAACCCCTACATCTGGCCGGGCGCAAGCGCGCGCCGCGTCCCCATCGAGCAGCTCGGGGATAACTTCGCCTGGATCGCGGGAAAGCACACACTGCAGTTTGGCGGGCGTGTTGAAGACATCCTGGCCCACGACGCTACGACCATCGACTACAACACCACCGAAATCGGACTGGGCGGCCAGGTGTTTTCACTCTGCGGCCCAGCCGTTAACGATTGCGGCACAGGAAACCCCAGTCTGCGTCCCTCCGATCTTGACCTTTCCAATAAGTTGAGCTGGGACGAGCCGTTTGCCTTTCTTTTGGGCCGCATAGGCAGCGTTTCAAGCGACTATAACTACAATGCCAAGGGCCAGTCGCTTACTCAGCTCACGGGCGATCAGCGCTTCTACAAGTACTACCAGACCGAGTTCTTCGGCATGGATACCTGGAAGGTGATCCCCAGTCTTTCGGTCACCTATGGCGTCACCTATCAGTGGTTCTCGGTGCCTTACGAGACACGTGGATTGGAAAGCGTCGAGCCCTATTCCTTCAACCAATACTTCCTCGCGCGCCTGATGCAGAGTAATAACGGCCAATCGGGAGCAGGCACCGTGCCTTTGATTCCCTATTTGCTCGGCGGGAAGGGGAACGGCGCTGGTGCGCCGGGACTATATCAGCCCCAGTACAAGAACTTTGGTCCGCACCTGGGTTTCGCCTGGAACCCCGGCTTCGACAAGAAACTGGTCATCAACGGCAGCGCCGACATCACGTACGACCGCACCGTGATCTTCGCGATTCAAGGAATCCAGGATCAGTATTCGTATCTTTTCCAGCAAACCAAAGGCAATTCGTATGGAACGCAGGGCGATCCGTACGATTCGCTCAAGAACGATCCCCGGCTTGACTCATTTACAACGCCGTACAGCCAGCTAGCCGGTACCAATGCTCTTAACCTCACTCCGCCTGCCACGCCGACGCCGCCCTACGATCCATTCAGCGGGACCTATTGCGCGGGTTATAACTACTCCCCCTGCGGACTGCAGGATGGATTGGCATTCAACTCCACCATTGACCCCACGTTGAAGGTTCCGTATAACGTGAACTTCAACTTCGGTATCGAGCGTCAGATACCGTGGGACATGGTTCTCAAGTTGAGCTATGCTGGTCGCCTGGGTCGCAGGCTGCTGGCGCAGGAAGACGCCAACCAGGTGCTGGATTTCGCCGATCCTCAATCGGGCCAGTTGTACTCTCAGGCTTTTGCCTACCTCATCAACCAGACCCGGGCCGGTGTTGCGCCTGCCAACTTAACGCCGCAGCCCTGGTTTGAAGATGTCGTTTCACCTTCCTATCCAGGCGCCACGAACTGTGCATACACCACGAACACTCAATGCCTCGCCGCGGGTGTTGGCGGTTATATCTTCAACGGCGACTTCGGTGACTTCACGCAGGCGATATCACCTTTTGTGCCCGCCAACGTTGGATCCGCCTCCCAATTCTCTGAAAACACCTTCTACGACAGCGCGGGATTCTCAAACTACGACGCACTCCTGCTGACGTTGCAGAAAAACATCTCGCATGGCGTTCATTTCGACTTTAACTACACGTGGTCGCACTCGATCGACAACGTGTCGATCTTCGCCAACTCCCTGGGTGATACTGGTATCGGCGGCATCGGCCTGGTGTGCGATGCGATTCATCCGCGCGAGTGCCGTGCCAGCTCCGACTTCGATGCCCGCCATTACATCACTTCGGACGCTACCTACCAGTTGCCGTTTGGCAAGGGCAGAATGCTGCTGGCAACGCAACCGCGGTGGATCGACGAGATCGTCGGAGCCTGGGACGTGAGCGGCCTGACCGAGTGGCACACCGGCTATCCGTGGTCCGGTGCTTCGAATGCCTTCGTTGCCAGCTACTCCAACGACGCCCCTCCCATTTTCATCGGCACAAATCCTGGGGCAATCAAAACCGGCATTTACAAGCTGCCGGGTGGCGGCGTCAGTTCGTTCGCCAATGCGGGTTTGGCGTCCAAGCAGTTTGAGGGCCCCGTCGGATTCCAGATCGGCCCGCGCAACAGCTTCCGCGGCCCGGGATTCTTTAACGCGGACCTTGGGCTTGCGAAGAATTTTCCCATCACGACGGAGAGAGTGAATCTGAGATTCCGTGCCGATGCATTCAACGCGCTCAATCATCCTAACTTCCAGAATCCCCCCGAGAATGCCTTCAACGGCTACGACGCGCAGGATTACCAGCGGGGATCCGGCTTCGGCGAGATGTTCTTCACGGTCAACCCATCCGGAAACAACAATGACGGCGCTCGCGTGTTGCAGCTCTCGCTGCGGTTAGAGTTCTAAAGGCAAAGCACTCAACGATGTTGAATTCAGCAAACAGGGGACCGCTTCGGCGGTCCCTTTTTCGTTCGCTTTGCCCTGCGCACACCCGAACCCTATCCGGTACCATACAGAATGGTGCT
This sequence comes from Occallatibacter sp., assembly GCA_049592335.1. Lineage (GTDB taxonomy): Bacteria > Acidobacteriota > Terriglobia > Terriglobales > Acidobacteriaceae > Telmatobacter. The sequence continues at coordinate 9,595 of JBAWFY010000026.1, read as the reverse complement.
GAACGAAGCATGAGTCTTAAAGCCAAGCTGGAAGCTGTCATCTACGCCGTCGAAGAGCCAGTCACTCTCGGGCAACTGGCCGTCCTGTTTGCCGATGACGCCCTGGCGCTCAAAGCGGAGCAGGACGCCGCGGCACAACCGCAAACCGACGCACCCGCCATCGTCGACACGGATGATCTTCTCCTGCTCGGCGACCAGGTGCTCCCCGACCTCGGGCCCGAGCCGGATGCGGCCGAGGTGCAGGCCGGCGAGAACGCGGCCACAGATGGACCGCCGGCGGCCGATCTCGAGGGCAACGCTTCAGAACCCGCTGCCGAAACCCCAGACACAGATCTGGCCGCTGTCGATCCCGCCCAAGCCGAAGCCGAGGAGAAGCGCGCGGCTCGAGTGCGCGATCGCGAAGCCCGCGGCGTGATCAAAAAACTGCTCGACGAACTCATCGCCGATTACGCCATCGACGGCCGCGGTATCGAGATCCGCGAGATCGCCGGCGGCTACCGCATGGCCACCAAGCCAGAGTGCCACGATGCGGTGCGGTCGTTCATTAAGGGACAAAAGCCGGCGCTCAAGCTTTCGCTGCCCGCGCTCGAGACATTGGCGGTGATCGCCTACAAGCAGCCGGTGACCGCGCCGGAAGTGAACGAGATTCGCGGCGTGGATTCCTCAGGAGTCTTCGGCTCGCTCCTGGCGCGCAAGCTCATCGTAACCGCAGGCCGCAAGCCCGTCGTCGGCCGGCCCATTCTCTACAAGACCACGCGCGAGTTCCTGCTGCGCTTCGGGCTCAAGGACGTCTCCGAGCTGCCCTCGATGGAAGAGTTCGAGAAGATGGCGGCCAGCGAACTGGAGGACTCGGCCGGCGAAGAAGCGACAGCCGCCGAAACCTCCGAATTCAATCCGGATCTCAGCGTAGAGACAGACGAAAACGCGGAGAATGGCGAGGCTGAGTCGGCAGCTGAGTCGACCGCAGCCGCCCCCGAGGCATCGAACAGCCACGCGGAGTGAATAGAAAGCCAGGTTTCCCAATGGCACTGAAAAAAACGAAATCGGCTGCGCCAGCGGCCAAATCCGCGTCGAAAGCGAAGAAGGCGGAAGCCCCGGCCAGCAAGCCTGCGGCAAAGAGCAAAACCTCTGCCGCGAAACCGGCAAAGTCCACGGAGAAATCAAAAGCGAAATCAACCGCTAAACCGCCTGCGCCGGGAAAGAAACCTGCCTCCGCAGCGAAAAAAACTCCCGCCAAAGCGAAGACGCCAGCCGCGCCGAGCAAAAAGCGCGCGCCTGCAGCAGAGCCGGTCCTCGATCCCATAGGCGATGTGATCAGCGGTGAAGGCCGCGCGTACTTGGGCGATGCGGAACTGCAGCCGGACGAGGAGCAACTCGAACAACCGCAGACTGAAGTTGACGCGTTCCTGCAGGAGACCCACATCGACGCCTCCGATGCCGACTTCGAAGCCGGGCCTGGCTTGCAGGCGGCACGCACGGCCATGGAAGCTCACGCGCGACAAAAAGCCGAAAACAAGGCGCAGGCAGCAACCACCCAGTCGGATACAGACCATGCCGGCGCGGAAATCGACGAAGATCTGGAAGCCGCGCCCGCAACCGGATTGCGTGAATCGGCGAAGCCTGAACCAGCAAAACTTGAACGGCTGCAGAAGATTCTCTCTGCCGCCGGCATTGCCAGCCGCCGAACTGCGGAAGAGATGATCGTCGCCGGCCGGGTCATCGTCAACGGAAAAGTGGTTACGCAGCTTGGCTCGAAGGCCGATCCTGCGCGCGACCACATCCGCGTCGACGGCAAGCTTCTACACGGAGCCGAGCGCCATCGCTACTTTATGCTCAACAAGCCGCGCGGCTACGTGACGACCATGAGTGATCCCGAAGGCCGGCCGACGGTGATGGAGTTCCTCGCCAGCGCCCGTGAGCGCGTCTACCCGGTGGGCCGGCTCGACTACCTGAGCGAAGGACTGCTGTTGATGACCAACGACGGCGAGCTGGCCAATCTGCTCACGAAAGCCGGCTCGGGTGTCGAGAAGACCTACCTTGTGAAAGTTGCCGGACAGCCGACTACAGAAGAACTCGAACGGTTGCGGAGCGGTGTGGCTATCGAAAAGGGCGAGCCCGGCTCGGCGCGCATGCGCACGGCTCCGGCGCGCATTCGCCCGTTTCGCGAGGGCGACAATCCCTGGTTCGAGGTGGTGCTCATCGAGGGGCGCAACCGCGAATTGCGCAAAATGTTTGGGGCCATCGGCCACTTCGCCGAGAAGATTCGCCGCGTGGGTTACGGGCCGCTGGTGCTCGACCTGGAGCCCGGTAAGATGCGCGAACTCGATGAAGAAGAAGTGAATGCGCTCCGCCTGACCGCCGAAGGCAAGATGAAGCCACGCCGCGCTAAAGCCGGGCAGATGCCCGGAGATGCGGGCCTGCCGGCGAAGCAGCGTGCAGAGAAGCGTGGCGGCAAGACTTTTGACCGGCCGCTCAGGCGTGAATTCAATCGAGCCTCGCAACGCGAGACTACAGAACGCGGAGCCGCACCACAACACGGAGCCGCATCGCGCGATAATCGCTTCGATCGGCGTCCGCCGAAACCGGGTACTCGCGGCGAAAGGCCGCGCTGGAAACAGGAGGAGCGCGGTCCGAAAAGGGAAGGGCAACCGCGCGAGCGCGAGTTTCGCGGCGCGCCCCAAAGCCGTCCGGAGTTTCGTGGTCCCAGGCCATTTGGGCGCGAGGGGTCGCGGTCGGAAAGCTCGACTCGTCCTTCCTTTAAGCCCCGCGGCGAGCGACCGGAGTTTCGGCCCCGTCCACCACAGGAACGCGGCGAGAATCGCTTCAGCAGCGCAGCACGCGCACCGTTCAAGCCGATAGGCGACAGGCCGGCATTTCGTGGCGGTCCCAGGCAGGAGCGTGGCGGCGAACGTTTCGGCAGCGCACCGCAAAGACCCTTCAAACCCCGGAGCGATCGGCCGGCGTTTCGGCTTGGTCCTGGGCAGGAACGCGGGGACAATCGTTTCGGCAGCGCACCGCAAAGGCCGTTCAAGCCCAGGAGTGATCGGCCGCCGTTTCGCAGCGGACCGCAGCAGGAACGCGGCGAGAAGCCCTTTGGCGGCGCACCACGCCCGCCGTTCAAGCCTCGCGGCGACCGGCCTCAATGGAAACCGGACAGCCCAGCCAAGCCGCGCCTTGAGATCGAGAGAGTCGCGAGGCCTCAAAGCGACGCCGGTTTTGGCGGCGCCAAACCGAGGCCGTCGTTCGGCGCGAAGCCGGGTTTTGGCGGCAAGCCGAGTGGGGGCGGAAGGCCGGGCGGGTTCGGTAAATTCCGCGGCAATAGTCGGGGCGGACCGAAGGGTGGTTTCTCGCGGCCCGGCGCACCGCGGGGCGGCCGGAAGCGTGGATAGACGAACGCCCGTGCTATCCCACGTCTCAAAAGCGAGACGTGGGGCACCCGGCAGTCTGTAGCGGTGTGCCTTCGGGAGTATCCTTACTACGGAATCGTCGCTGATCGAAAGTATGGCAGAATCTGCGAGTACCAGCCCGAAAAAGGCGCTGAACGACATTGAGCATGTGCACTCAATGTCGTTCGGAGAGAAGATCAACTTTCTCTCTTTCCCAGCGTGTTTGGTGCTGGTAGCTGTGCCATTGCTGCTTTTCGCGGCCTTCTGCCTGCTCGCACTCAGTTGCTGCCTTCTTCACAATCCCCACCAACTCAAGAGCGAGTTATCTCTCTTCGCACTTTTCGCCGTTGATTGCGCAGTGTTGGGGATCGTACTTATCTATCCAGTCCGTTTATTGCGCAAGACACTCAAAAGGAAAAGCGAAACAAGTCGTTACCTTCCAAGCGGCGAAGAACTCGCTGCGTTTCGTTACCGCCAGAAACACCCTTCCGCATGGATGAGGGTTTATACACTGTCGTGGTTCTACCTGATCCCAATTGTCGTTACATGTAAGACCTTTGAGGCCGCTGGCCTTCATTCCTTTCAAGCATGGGTCCCGGCATCTCTGTTCTGGTTGATCGCATTCGCTATCACGGTTGAGATGACTCGGCCAAGGCCGGAGAGGTTGTGGGCCGGTTTTTTGGCTTCGAGTTCCTTCGGTACCCTTGCATTGTTAGCTGCGGTCGCGATCATCCGGTCGGGGAACCCGAAGTCGCTCGCATGGCTTTTGCCGCTTCTATTCGCGTTTTGCTCGGGGTATCTGGCTGTCGCGACGTTTCGAGGGTTTGGCAAGAGAGTGCGAAGCATTCCGGGGAGCTAAGCGCGGAACCGCCTCATGCGACCGACTAGCGAGGCTGGCCCGCTGACGTTGAGGCGAACCAAATTCCCTTCGTACTCGCGGGCGTGCACGATCATGCCGGCTTCAATTGCGGCCAGGGCTGCGCCTTCATGCTGCGGAATGCGAAGATCCGCGTCCACAATTGGATCGGAGTGGAGCGCGGCATCGATCGCCGCGAGCAAATGGTCTACGCCCGCGCCAGTGAGGGCCGAAAGCGGCGCTTCCGCGCTTCCACCTTTTGGAGTAATGTTTGCGCGAGCTACGAGCGCCTTGCGTTCATGCTCCGGCAGCAAGTCGATCTTGTTCAGCACCTCGATGCGCGGCTTTGACAAGCTTTCCAGCTCGTCAAGCACCTTTTCGACCTGCACCTTCTGCTCTTCGCCGTAGCTCGAAGCCGCGTCGCGCACATGAATTAGGACCTCGGCCTGCGCCACTTCCTCAAGCGTTGCGCGGAAGCTGGTGACGAGCGTGTGGGGCAGATTGCGAATAAATCCGACCGTGTCGGATAGGAGCACCCTCCGCCGGCTCGGCAATTCAATGGCGCGCAGTTTGGGATCGAGCGTGGCAAACATGCGCGACGAAGAAAGCACCTCGGCCCCGGTCAGCGTGTTGAAGAGCGTGCTTTTGCCGGCGTTGGTGTAGCCTACCAGCGCCACCGTCGGAACCGGCACAGCTTCGCGTCGCTGGCGCTGCTGGCGGCGCACCCGGCGCACGGCTTCGAGGTCGCGCTTGAGCTGGTCGATGCGTCGCTGGATGCGCCGGCGATCGGTTTCGAGCTGGGTTTCGCCGGGCCCCCGCGTGCCGATGCCGCCTCCCAACTGCGACATGGCTTTGCCGCGCCCAGTGAGCCGCGGCAGCATGTATTCGAGTTGCGCCAGTTCCACCTGCAACTGGCCCTCGCGCGTTCGTGCATGGCGCGCAAAAATATCGAGGATGAGTTGCGTTCGGTCAAGCACGCGGCACGGCAATGCGGCCTCAAGATTACGCAGTTGCGTGGGCGATAGGTCGTGGTCAAAGAGAACCAGGTCGGCGTTGGTTGAGGCAACCACGCCGGCAATCTCCTCCACCTTGCCGGAGCCTATGAGCGTTGCTGGATCGGGATGAGGACGCCGCTGCTCAAGCTCGGCCGCCACCTCGCCGCCGGCGCTCAAAACCAATTCGCGAAACTCCGCAAGCGATTCCTCGGGCTCGAGGCCATGCGAATCGCGTGCAGAACGTTTCGGAAGCGTAGAGGGCAGAGAAGCGGAGGCTCGTGAATCAGCATCGTCGCCTGCCGCAGCAAACCCGGCAGAGGCCATCTGCGCACGCACAGCATTTGCGCCCGCGCGGGTCTCCCGTGCGCGGCCGCCAAACCCCACTGCCACCAGGACGGCTCGCTCCGTGCGTCCGTCTCTGCTGGCGCGATACGCCTCGCTTCCCACTCGAGGTGGCCTCAGCGCTATCTTTGCTCCGCAGTCGCCGGAACTGCCGAAGTTGCTGGCACAGCCGTGGGACCGACGCCCGACGATACCGCAGCCGGACGGTGATCGCTATGTATCACGCTGCGGTTGCTGACTACGGTGGAAATGGCGTGCTTGAAAATTAATTGTTCCTGGCTGTTGTTTTCCAGGAGCACGGAATATTTGTCAAAGGACCGGATCTTCCCTGTCAGCTTAACGCCGCTGACCAAATAAATCGTAATGGGGGATTTGTCCTTCCGAACGGTGTTCAGGAAGGTGTCCTGTATATTTTGTGCCGGCTTGTTCTCCATGTGCCGATCTCCTGCTTTCTTCGTGAAGTTGTTTGGTCGAACTTTTCTTACCGCATACTGCAGATTCGCGGGACGGCTCCGGAACCCCCGGGCCGGCAACCCCGCAATGTGAAAAGATTATAGAGGTTTCCCCTGCATTTCAACACCGGGCTCCGCCGTGCCTTGAACCGGAAGTACCGCTTCCGCCCCCGAGCCACGGCAACCGTCGGCGCCCGGAGCGCGCATTGGGACATCCGGTATCGCCCGGCTGATAGCATCGAGGTGTGCCAGAAACGGCCATCCCGTCGCACGCCGCGGCCCCGGCGAACCCGCCAAAATCCGCGCCCGTGCCGATGCTCGATTTGAACCGCCAGTACACTCCCATCCATGACGAATTATTGGATGCGCTCGGCCGGGTGCTCGTGAATCAGCAGTTCATTCTTGGTTCCGAGGTAGCCGCCTTCGAGAAATCGGCGGCTGAGCAATTGGGCGTGTCGCATGCGCTGGGGTGCTCCTCGGGCACTGACGCTTTGTGGCTGGCGCTGGCCGCTGCGGGTCTGGGTCCGGGCCAAACCGTTGTTACCACGCCATTCAGCTTTTTTGCTTCGATCAGCTCGATCCTTCGCGCTGGCGCAACTCCCGTGCTGGCGGACATCGACCCGATCACGTTCAACCTCTCGCCCGCTGCTGTAAGTGCTGTGCTCGATTCCCCGAGCGGCGCAAACGTCCGTGCCATTCTGCCTGTTCATCTGTACGGCCAAATTTCTTTTGTTTTTGGACTGTCTTCTGGTTTTGGACGAGAGCGCCAATTAATCCTCATTGAAGACGCGGCGCAAGCCTGGGGCGCAGAGCAGAACGGAGTAAAAGCCGGCGCTTTGGGTGACATCGCCGCATTCAGCTTCTATCCCACCAAGAACCTGAGCGCCGCAGGCGACGCGGGCATGGTGACCACGAATTCCGCGGAGCTAGCCGAGCGGGTGAAGATGCTGCGCCAGCACGGCATGCGCCGCCGCTACCACCACGACGAACTGGGCTGGAACGCGCGCATGGATGGCTTCCAGGGCGCGGTGCTGAACGTGAAGCTCAAGTACATCGGCGCATGGAACGATGACAGGCGTCGAGTGGCCGAGCGTTACCATGAACTCTTCGCGAAAGCGGGATTAGTTGAGGCCGGCCCGTATCCGGCTCACGGCTTGGTTCTACCGCGCGAAGTGCCCGGCGCGAAACATGTGTGGCATCAGTACGTGATACGCGCGCCGCGCCGCGATGCGCTCCGCGAGCTCCTCACCGCGCGCGGCATCGGTTCGGAGATTTACTATCCAGTGCCTCTCCACCTGCAGGAAGCGCTAAAAGGCCTCGGCTATCAAGAAGGCGATTTCCCTGAAGCCGAGCGCGCCGCCCGCGAGGTGCTGGCGCTGCCGATTTTTCCGGAGCTTCGCGACGACGAGCAGCAAACAGTGGTCGCGGCCATCGCGGAATTCCTCAGTTAGGCGCGCGCCGAATTTAAGATTGAATCGTGCGCAATTATTTCAACTATTTTACGGAGATCGAGGAGCGCTTCCAGCAGCGCCGGGGAGCAGTCCTGCTGCTTTCCACGCTCGACTGGGCGCTGATCGAGACTTGGCGCGAGGCGGGAATTCCGCTCGAGGCGGTCTTGCGCGGTATCGATGCCGCCTTCGACAAATACGAAGCTCGGCAGAAGCGCGCCCGCATGCGTAAAATCAACGGCCTCGCCTGGTGTGCGCAAGCGGTGATGCAAACCGCCATGGAGATGAGCGAGGCTTCCACGGGCTCGGCATCGTCTCCTTCCGGAGCTGCAGATTCCGGCTTTGAACACGAACGCGTGGCGGCGCATTTATCGGCCGCAGCCGAAGCGCTCGATGCCGCAAAGGTGGCTCCCGAGGCCTGCCGCGCAACCGCCGCGCGCCTATGCGAGATGGCCGCCGAGGTAACAGCGGCAAGCGAAGCAGAAAGTGCCGCCGTCGATCTCGAAGCCATGGAGCGCTCGCTCACCGTGCTTGAAGAAAAACTGTTCGCCGCCCTCACCGCAGCCGCTCCCGAGGAGTTGCTCGTTGCACTGAAGGAGCATGCAACCCGCGAGCTTGCGCCCTACCGCAGCCGCATGGGCGCCGTGCAACTGCGCCAGGTGGAGCGCCAATTTGTACAGAAGCAACTGCTTGTGCATTACAATTTGCCGCGGTTAAGCCTGTTCTACATGAGCCAGCAATGAAGAAGCGGCGAGGCGCAAACGGAAGCTCTCACGGCCCCCATCGTTCGGCCCGCCGCGGTGAACGCGGAAAGGCGAGCGCAGGAACCGCTGAACCACCGTTCGCCGCGACGCATTTGATGCGCATCGAAAAGCCGATCTACGGCGGAGCGTTTCTCGCTCGGATGTCAGGTAAAGCCGTCTTTGTGCCGCTGGCATTGCCGGGTGAAGAGGTGAAGGCGCGCATTGTTGAAGACAAGCGCGGCTATGCGACGGCCGAAGCCGAAGAGATTCTCGATCCCTCCGAGCAGAGGGTCGCCTCCCCGTGCCCGCACTTTGGCGCATGCGGGGGCTGCCATTATCAGCACGCTAAATATGCGGCGCAGCTCGCGTATAAGCAGCAGATCCTGCGCGAAACCCTGGAACGCGGCGGCGTCTATCCGCCGGAAGAGATTGCCGCGCTTGCCGCAGAGCCCTGGGCCTACCGCAATCGCATCCGCCTGGCATTCGATGCGCAGGGAAGAGTGGGTTATCGCGGCCGGCGCTCGCACGCCATCGTTCCGATTTCCGAGTGCCCAATAGCTGCGCCACTGCTCGTTAAAGCCGCCCTCGCAGCGGGCGAGATTCTGTGCAGTGCTTCATCGAAATTGCGCGCCAGCGAAATCTCCGTTTTTTGTGACTCCAGTGAAACCGAGTTGCTCGCGAGCCTGACTCTCACCGGCGGCGGAAAAACCGGGACAGACGATTTTGCGCAAGCACTGGCCGGTGAAGTTCCCGCACTGAAGGGCGTCGAGTTTCTGATTGAGAGCGGCAAAGGGCAGCAGCCGCGCCGTATCGCGCAATGGGGCGCAGATTCTCTCGTCTATCGCGCAGCCGGAATCGACTATCGCGTAGATCAAGGCGCATTCTTCCAAGTGAATCGCTGGCTCCTCGACTGCCTTGTCGAGCGCGTCACTGCGCATGCGGAGGGCTCGCTCGCGTGGGACCTCTTCAGCGGCGTTGGCTTGTTCGCGCGCAAGCTGGCCGAGCGTTTTACGCGCGTGGTCGCTGTCGAATCCGCTCCGCAATCCGTCGCAGCACTGACACACAATTTGCGCGGCACCTGCGCAAGCGCTGTGAAGGCCACGACGCTCGATTTTTTGCGCAGAGGCGGCACAGGCGAGCGGCCCGACTTGATTATCGTGGACCCGCCGCGAACCGGCTTGGGTGCTGACACCACCGCGCTGCTCAGCAAAATCGCTGCGCCAGAGATCGTGTACGTCTCTTGCGACCCGGCAACCCTGGCGCGCGATCTGCGTACGCTCTGCGATGCCCGGGAAGGGGCTCGCTACGTCATCGACCAGATCACTCTCGCCGATCTTTTCCCGCAGACCTTCCATCTCGAGACCGTGGTGCGC
>JBAWFY010000025.1:0-3526 GCA_049592335.1 Occallatibacter sp. | reverse complement strand
GTCGCACGCTTGTTCGGGCAGGGTGCGCCCCTCCTTTCTCACGAATTTCGGTTTTGCGTGTCGCATGTTCCGCGCGGCGGCAGTGAATAGGCCGCGTAAGAACGGAGAACAAGGCAGCCAAGGAAAGAATCAAGTGACGCGAAGCAATCGGTTACGGACCATCTCGATGAGCTGTCTGGCCGTGGCGCTCATGGCGACGGGCTGCCAGAAGAAACCGGCGGCAGCGGCCGGGCCGGGGATGCAGGGCCTTCCTGTGCAGACGGTGACGGTGGCGATGGCGCCGGTGGCGCAGACGAGTGAGTACGTGGCCACCATCAAATCGCGGCGCTCAGCAACGCTGCAGCCGCAGGTGAGCGGAACGCTGACGGAGATTCATGTCCGCTCTGGCGACCACGTGAAAGCCGGCCAGGCCCTCATCGAGATCGATCCGCGGCAGCAGCAGGCCCAGGTGGCATCGTTGCGCGCCACCGAGCGGCAGAAGAAAGCACTCCTCGATTACGACACGATCGAACTGGAACGCCAGCACAAATTGTTTGACGCAGGCGTGACTAGTCGCGACACGTACGATCAGGCGCAGCAGGCGCACGATAATGCGAAGGCCGATTACGAATCGGCCGGGGAATCGCGCAAGACGCAGCAGCAACTCCTCGATTACTACACCGTGCGCGCGCCCTTCGATGGCGTGGTGGGAGACATCCCGGTTCACGTCGGCGATTACGTCACGACGTCGACCATGCTGACCACGGTTGACGAGAACAGGGATCTGGAAGCGTACGTGTACATCCCCACGGAGCGCGCCGCCGACGTGCGCATGGGACTCGGCATCGAGCTGACCGACAACAGCGGCAAAACGCTCGAAAAGACGGCGGTCGATTTCATTTCGCCGCAGGTGGACAGCTCGCTGCAGGGGATTCTGGTGAAAGCGCCCGTGCATTCGGGCCCGGAGATTCTGCGCAATGCCCAGATCGTGAAGGCGCGCGTTATCTGGAGCACGAAGCCGATGGCGGTGGTTCCGGTGCTCGCGGTGATGCGCCAGGGTGAGCAGAGTTTTGTTTTTGTGATCGAGAAGCAGAATGGAATGGCCGTTGCGCACCGCGCGCCGGTGGCGCTGGGTGAAACTGTGGACAACAATTATTCGATCGTCTCGGGCTTGAGCGCAGGCGATAAGGTGATTGTCACTGGCACGCAGTTTCTGGTGGATGGCATGCCGGTAATTCCGATGGGCGGGTGAGGGAAGCAGCCCCCAGCTTTCAGTTCTCAGGTCATGTGTGCGGAAGCGAAGGATCTCGGTCGAGCAATCGGCAGACTGAAAGTGATCGCTGAAAGCTAACAACTGACGGTCAAGCTGGAAAGAGAGCAACCTTTGTTTGTAGATTTCTTCATTCACCGCCCAGTCTTCGCCACGGTTTGCGCTCTGCTGATCATTCTGGCCGGGGCCATCTGCATTCCCAATCTTCCCGTGGCGATGTACCCGACGCTCGCGCCGCCGGTGGTCGAGGTTTCGGCTGTCTATGTGGGCGCCAATGCGGAGACCGTTGAAAAAGCCGTCACCATTCCGCTTGAGGAATCGATCAATGGCGTGGAGGGCATGCGCTACATCAGTTCCTCCAGCACCAATAGCGGCGCCTGCATTATCGACATCACGTTCCAGACCGGCTATAACCTCGACATCGCGGCCGTGGATGTGCAGAACCGCGTGGCCAGCGTGGAAGGCCGCCTGCCGGGTGAGGTAGTCTCCACCGGCATCGATATCACCAAGTCCAACTACAACTTTGTATTCGGCGCCGGAGTCTTTACACGCGACGGGCGCTATTCGAGCGAGTACATCTCCAACTACCTTGACGTTTATGTGAAGGATGCGCTCAAGCGCGTGCCGGGCGTGGGCGACGTATTGATCTTCGGCGAACGCAAGTACGCGATGCGCGTATGGCTGGATCCGGTGCGCCTGGCCGCCCGCAGTCTGACTGCGTCCGATGTGGTGAATGCTCTCGAGGAGCAGAACGTCGAAGTTCCCGCCGGGCAGCTTGGCCAGCCGCCGTCCGACACCAAGCAGGCGTTTCAAATTCCCGTGCGCGTGGTGGGCCGGCTTTCCAGCCCTGAAGAGTTCGACAATATTATTGTCAAAAATTCCACCAACGGCCTGGTTCAGCTCAAGGACGTGGGCCATGCGGAGATCGGGGCCGAGGACTACAGCACGCTGCTCGAGTACGGCGGCCAAACGGCGATGGGCTTTGGCGTAGAGCAGCTTTCGAACGCCAACGCTCTCGAAGTAGACCGCCAGGCGAAGGCCGTGCTGGCACAGCTCGCGAAGAGTTTTCCGCCGGGGCTCGAGTACGCCGTCGCGTTCGACTCGACGACGGCCGTGGGCGAATCGATTCATGAAGTGCTGATCACGCTGATCGAAGCCATCGTTATCGTGATCACGGTGATCTTCCTGTTTCTGCTCGATTGGCGCGCTACCATCATTCCCGCGGTCACGATTCCCGTTTCGCTCATCGGCACGTTTGCGTTCATCCGCATCTTCGACTTCTCCATCAACTCGCTCACACTCTTCGGCATCACTCTGGCCACGGGACTTGTGGTTGACGATGCCATTGTCGTGATCGAAAACGTGCAGCGGCATATGCACATGGAGCACTCCGATCCCCATGAGGCCACTTCGCACGCCATGGCCGAGGTGACGAGCGCGGTGATTGCGACTTCGCTGGTGCTGATTGCCGTGTTTGTGCCGGTTTCGTTTTTCCCCGGCACCACCGGAATTCTCTACCGGCAGTTCTCGCTGACCATCGCATTTTCTATTGCAATTTCGGCGTTCAATGCCCTCACGCTTTCGCCGGCGCTCTCCGCGCTCTTTTTGCGCGGCGAAGAAGCCCGTCCGCATCAGTTGGATTTTCTACACGTCGATTTCATCTCGCGCACATTTGCCGCGTTCATTCATGGCGCGGACAACTTCATCACGTGGCTGGGCGGCGTGTATGCGCGGATCATTCATGTGGCCTTGCGTCTTCGCTACGTCTTGCTGCTGGTGTTTGTGGGCGGCCTGGCTGCCACGGTGTGGATCTACCGCACGGTACCGACCGGCTTTATTCCGCAGGAAGACCAGGGCTACTTCATGGTGATTGTGCAGGCGCCGCCGGGCTCGTCGCTCTCCTACACCACCGCACTTGCCGATCGGGCAGAGGGCATCATTGCCCAGAATCCAGGCGTGGGCGGCCTGTTCTCCGTAGTCGGGTTCAGCTTGGCCGGCAGCTCTTCAAATGCGGGCATGATGTTTGTGAATACGAGCCCGCCGCCCGATCACCATGGCAAATGGCCATCGACGTCCGAGGTTGTGAAGAGCGTTGCGCCGAAACTGCAGATGCTGATGTTTATGCCGAGCGGCGGATTGGTGGAGGCTTTTGAGCCGCCTGCCGTTCAGGGCGTGGGAAGCTTTGGCGGATTTCAGTTCATGCTGCAGGATCAGGGCGGGAACACGTTGAGCGATCTCGACCATGTGGCCCACCAGATTGCGAACGCAGGGCCCACG
>JBAWFY010000024.1:0-3892 GCA_049592335.1 Occallatibacter sp. | reverse complement strand
CCGCTGATGTGCTCCTGCCCGCCCCAGTTGTACTCCGTGATCGCGGTCTTTGTCCCGGGATAATTCGCTGCGGCCCACTGCTTCATGCGGCGGATCATCATGGGAGCCGTCGTCCTGGCGTAGTTGTTCGGGTCCCGCATTCTCGGATCGGTGTAGGTTGGATCCCAGAAGACACGCGTCGAGTCGAGGACGGTCTTCTGTTCCAGGCTTGTGCCGGCAGGCTTGAATCCTTGATCGTCGGCAGCAAAGTAGGTGTGCAGGTCCAGGTAATCGAGAAGGCGTGTGTGCTTCGGGTCCGCATCCTGCGCCGCCTTAAATCGCTGCAGATAGTAGTCAACCAGGGGCAGATCACCGTGCGACTTGCGATCCGCAAAATCGTAGGTCATTCCTTGCGGGCCGACTTGAACGGATTCAAGATCCTTCTGCGAATAGAAGTATGCGTACCAGTTGTCGATGACCGGTCCACTCACTTCTGCCGTGGGATCGGCCTCCTTGACTGCCCGCGCCACCTCGATTCCCTTCTCCGTCACCTCGTCATAGGTGAACGGCAGCGGATGCACATCCCGGTGATTCATGTCCCACCAGTTCGGCTCGTTGTCCAGCGAGTAGATGGCGACACCTCCGTGAGCCGCATCGCCAAACTTTTTCACCAGATACGCGACCCATTCCTTAGTCCAGCTCGCATCCACGGGCATGCAGGTGTCGGTGGGGTCGTTGTTTGTGATCTTCGTTCCGTCCGGTCGTCTGCCGTTGCCGAAATCCTTCCAGTATGGGTCGGTCTTTTGCTGCGGCCCGTATTTCGCCACCGAAAAGCTGCCCGCATGCGTGCGCGATTTGGCCACCCACCCCATCACCGGAACCGTCCCCATGGTCCTCGCACCGCTGGTGCGATCGTCCATTACTTGCGAGTTGAACTCGGAAACGTCGGGATACTGTGCGTTTCTGTTCGGGATATTCTCGTAGAACCAATGAGCGGCGTGGTTGGAGACGTCGAGCTTGTAGTTGTAACGAGTGACTCCGTCGCCGCCCCAGCGGTCGATCGCGAGGCGGACAGCCTGAGCCACTTTGAGCGATTCATGACCGGGATCGGCTAGTCGGTACGAATTCATTCCATAGATGAGCGGACTGATCGCATGGGTCCGAGCCCCGACATCTACGGCTAGCGAAGGCCCCTGCGCCAGCGGCGGCGCGGCAAACACAATCACCGCCGTTGCCGATTTGGCTGGATCGAAGACGCTCTTTACCGTCACGGTGACCGACTGCGGCGTTGGATACGGCGTCACGTACAAGCCATTCTGGCTGATGGCGCCGAGAGCTGCACTACCACCTTTCACATCGTTCACGAACCACGTAATCCCCTTACCGTAGTCGCCCGTACCACTGAGTGTGGCGGAAAACAGCTGGCTTGCGCCGGGAACCAGCGTCACGCGCCCGGGCGCAATTGCGACTGCCGAGATCGCATTCGGCGGCAGGGTCTGAGCAGGCGGCGTCGTGTCGCTGGTTTGGGCGATGCATGGCGAGAGACAGAGAATCACTAGCGCAAAAGACATCGGCATCCGCACAGCGGCAGATTGCCGAGCGCCATACCCGGCGGCACAACAATGGGCGGTCATTTAGCTGCTAATGATAGTGCAGTTCCTTGGAGCATGTAAAAGCGGCATAGACCCGCGAGGTCGGGACAGAGAATCCGATAGCCGCTAGTTTCGCACTTCGGCCAGAATTTGCTCGATTTCGGCCTTCGCTTCAGCCGTCAAGCCCAGCAAAGGCGCGCGCGTGCGGCCGCCGTAGTAGCCATTGAAGTCGCAGGCGTGCTTTACTCCCGCGATGCCAAGCTCTGCGACCACGCGACGGCTCGCCTTCAGAATGCGATCCTGCTTCTCCCGCGCAAGAACCAGGTCGTGATCCTTCCACGCGAGGTATATCTCCTGGCAGGCCTGCGGCGCAAAGGCAGCGCAACCTAGAATTGCACCCGTGGCGCCGGCCTCGAGCGACTCCAATACGGTGCTTCCTGAGCCGCAGAGCACCTGGAACCCAACTTCCCTGCTGCGCGTTTTTGTCGCTGCAGCCGGCGCGGCCACAGCGGTGTTCAGTGCGGGCGCACCGCCCGTCAACGCCCCAACCGAAACGAACGATTGCTCTGGCTCGGCAGCGTGCTCAAGCATTCGAATTGTGACTGCTTCGAACACCTGCGTCACCGGAACGGTTCGGCGAGGCGCATCGGACGTTGCGGCAACCAGCACGCCAATGCGCTCGACGTTTCCGGATGAATCTTTGATCCCAATGATGTTGGGATGGCTGGCGAGCTCTGCCACTACATCAATCGGAATCTCATATGGAACGCATTGGGGAATATTGTAGATAATCACGGGAAGCGGCGAGCGGTCTGCAATGCTGCGGTAGTAGTGGAGGATGGCAGCAGACGACAACTGCCGCGCAAAGTAGCTGGGCGCGCGAACGAGAATTGCATCGTAGCGGAACTCGGCAGCGGCCATGGCCAGTTCCACCGTCGCTTTCACGCTCTCGCGCCCGACCCCCGCAATCAACACCTTCTCCGGCGCGGCGGCCCGTGCGGCAACCTGCAGAATTTCGCGCGCTTCAGCGTCATCCACGAGCGGCGCCTCGCCCGTCGAGCCTAAAACCACCATCCCAGCCAGCAAATTGCGCGAATAACGCGCAACGTTGGCTTCGAGCTTGCGGTAGTAAATTCGCTCGTCCGAATAGAACGGCGTAGTGATCGCGGCAAAAATGCCTTCGAGAAGCATGCTTCTATTGTAAAACCCAGTGCACTTCTCGGAGTCACCGGATGATTCGAGTACAAAGGATTTCGCAGAGTATGGGGTGGTCTCCGAGGAGGCCACCCCGCAATCTCTAAATTGCTATAAGTTGCGACGCAATCAGTTGTACCAATTCAGCGGATTGAGCAAGAAAGTGCCGTAGAGGTTGTCCTCGAGGACCTCGAACTCGGTCGGGCCTGGTGCGGAAGCCGACGGATAGATTGGAGAACACTCATTCGAGACGATGTTGCAAGGAGGCCCGGTGATCGAAACTTCGTCAGAGACCGAGTTACTGGTTTGCAGCATGTTATCGACCTCGTAGGTGGTGCTATAAGACTGAGTATTCCCGGCGGTGATGGACAGACCCGTCAAGAACCCGCTGAACGAGAAGCTCTTCTCAATGCCATACGTCGTCGTGTTCTGAGCTGTGTAGCCCTCGCTCTGTACGTCAGTCGTTGTGTTCGTGAGCGTATATATCGACGTTATAGGCTGCGCGCCCACCGGCGGCTGAACGTATGGAATGTCCTCATTTACCGTCTGGGAGAATCGATCCAGGTTGAGGTTGAGATCGGCCGAGCATTCTTGTCCCGCGGGAGTCTGCGGTGTGCACTCAGCAAACGGATCCATGGCCAGAATCGCCGAATAATCGGTTGAAGTTAGAGCCGGGCCTTGTCCAGTTGGCCAGTTATCGGCAGTGTCCCACGTTCGTTGAAGATTCGGCATACTGCACGACAAATCTCCATTGAGGCAGCCGACATAGACCGGGTAGATGTCCATATCGGGCTGATCGGCTGCGTTGAAGCCGTATCCGTTAAATACGATGCTCGTGATCGACCCGCCTCCATTCTCATCGAAAGTAAAGGATGCAACAGGATTGAGCCATAACCAAATCACGTCGTAATCGTGATTGTTAGGGACATAGGAGTTCGTCGCACCAGGGATCTTTTCGCAAAGAGATGAAGTTGTGGCCAGGGTGACCGCGTTTGAGTTTGTCGTAGTCTGTGTTGCCTTACTCGAGTAACTGGCAGATTGACTGCCATTAAGAAACTTGAAAATGCCGCCGGAGACGGATATTTTCACGTCGTTTTCATACGAACTTGAGAATGTATATTTTACGG
>JBAWFY010000023.1:0-1787 GCA_049592335.1 Occallatibacter sp. | reverse complement strand
AAAGTGCTCCTCGGCGATGCCGCACAAAAAGAATCCGATTACTTCGGAACAGATCTCAGGACTGGCGCGGGTGCTGCGCGCGAATGCTCAGGCCGCGCTCGAAGATATTGCGCTGTGGCACGAGCGCGACATCTCACATTCGTCGGTCGAGCGCGTGATCTTCCCCGATTCGACGATTCTGGCGGATTACCTGCTGGCCAAGACGACAGACCTGATCGATCGCCTGCTGGTTTACCCGGAGCGAATGAAGAGAAATCTCGAATCGACCGGTGGATTGATTTTTTCGGGGCAACTGCTGCTCGATCTCGCCGAAGCTGGCATGTTGCGCGAGGACGCCTATCGACTCGTCCAATCCCACGCCATGCGCGCCTGGAAAGAAGGCTTGAACTTCCGCGAAGAAGTGGCCCGCGAGCCGGCGATCACGAAGCTGCTCTCGCCGGAAAAGTTAGAGAAAACCTTTGACTACACGCGGCAACTCGGCAATGTCGATGCAATCTTTCGCCGGGTTTTGGGCGAATAAGAAGCCTCTTTCTTGAATTTGCGGCACCCGAGGCCAAAACGACGTAAAATCACAGAATCTGAAATCTACTCACGGGGAGATCTGCAATGTCGATCATGCCCGAAGGCGGATGGGGAGAACTAAATCCCCCCGATAAAACAGATTCGCCGCAGCGCGCCCCAAGCGCATCTGATTTGAAGGCGAGTTATTCCGCAAGTTCTTCGTATTTGCGGTGCAAGATTTGCGACAGTGGAACGTTGATCTCAAAGAAAGTATTTCGACTGAGTGGACCGGCTGTCGCAATCGGCTATATCCTCTTAATTCCATCGGTTCTGGGGATAATTTCCTGCGCAACTATGCTGATTGCCATAAACGCTGGTGTGGTCACGCGCGATTCGAGTCGCCCCAGTCAAAGTGCCTTTGAATCGAACTTCCGCCAAAGCTGCGCACAAAGCGCTAGGCAGCGTATTCAAGAGCAGGGATACAACGTATCGCATCAGCTGATTGAACAGTACTGTGAATGTGCGCTCACTCAATTCAAGGTAACGGGCTCGGCGACGCTAGCAGGACAAGCGTGCAACGAGCGATTGGCGGACGGTACGCTCGACAAGCCCGCACAGGACGTGGATGCGCTCTATTCTGGAAATACCGTGCAGGATGATCGAGAGACGAAGGGCTTGTACTTGTTGCGCGGAATTAGTAGTGCCTTTGTGATCGCGTGGGGTGTCGCATTCTTCGTCAGCGGGTTGTTGGGATGGCTCTTAGTGATGACGAAGCGCGTTCTGCAGTGCAATCTCTGCGGCGCTGTTGTGAACGCGTCGTAGCGGGATAAATGGTCATGTCCGGAGATTCTGCTCGGTACTTCCGCTATCGATTTTGGCGGCAATATTTGGGGTAGACGAGCATAAGGAGAAGTCGCAGCATGAGAGTCAATGTTTACAGTGAGGAATTAACCGAGCGCGTTGAGTTAAAGACTAAACAGGCCGAAAACACAGGTGCGCGGTTCTACGGCCTGCATTTCTTCTTGCGTTCCCCGAAAGAGTTGCATCACGGCGAGCAGGATGATGACACAAGCGCCGTTGTCCTGTGGAGCGAAACGCCGGAAAGGCTTCTAGCGCTGCTCTCAAAGGCAACTCAAGAGGTCCAAGGGTTCATAGAATCTAGGTAGCCAAACTGCCATTTTGAAGACTTCAATGCCAAGCTGGAAGCTAGAAGCTGACGGCTGATTTTATGCAACTCACCCTTGCCATTACCGGAGCTTCGGGCGCGATTCTTGCGCGCGAGGCAC
>JBAWFY010000022.1:0-6264 GCA_049592335.1 Occallatibacter sp. | reverse complement strand
ATATTTCACATTGCGGGCGGCCTCACGCGCTCGCACTTCGAAGGCTTCTCCACCGCAATGCATGCAGTGGGAACCATCTCAACCGGCGCAGCCGTCGCCCTTGTCGGCCAGATTTTCAATATTCAGGAGCACTGGCCGGCCGCGGTGCTGCTCTGGGCGCTGGCGGCATTCGCCGGTTGGGCACTGCTGCGCGATCAAGCGCAGCAAACCCTGGCTCTGCTGCTATTGCCTGCATGGATGGTTTGCGAGCTCGAGTTCCGCATGGAAGGCCACATTGGCGAAAACGTCTACCTGGGCCGGATCTTGTTCCTCTGCGCCATTCTCTTCCTTACATTTTTTGCCCATTCGCAGCGCAAGGTAGTGCAAGGAATTCTCTTCGCAGTCAGCGTAGTTGCTCTAGTCGTTGGCATCACCCTGATGCTGTCGGACTGGAGATCGTGGTCTTCTGAACAGTCCTTCATTCCTTTCGCGACGTGCGTGTGGGCCTGGGTAGCCATCGCCGCCGTGCCCCTCGCCGTCGGAGCGTTTCACGGCCACAAGGGGCTCATCCCAGTCGCCGCTGCGATTGCCTTTGTGATCGCGCTGCCGTGGTGTTACCGCACTACGACCGAGACGTATCACTATCGCGGCGGACCAAGCGCGACTTACACGTACACCGGTCCCAACCTGCTAGCGCACTTGCTGGTAGCCGCCTTCGCCGTCTTCTTCTGCTGGTGGGGGGTGCGGCTGGTTTCCCGAGCTCTGGTCAATCTTGGCATTCTGGGATTCGCCGCTTCGGTACTCTGGTTCTACTGGAGCGATCTCTATAACAAGCTCGACCGCTCGCTCGGTCTCATCGGCCTCGGTATTCTCTTCCTTGCCGGAGGATGGGCGCTCGAGAAGATGCGGCGACGGATACTCGCGAGGATGGCTGCTTCCGCGTTGGAATCCGCCCCTGCGGCAGGAGGCGCGCAATGAAGATCGGCCGTTTCGCGCTCTCCGCCGCATCGCTCGCCCTGCTCCTCATTCAGTTGGCCATCGTCTCCACCGTTGCGGCCAAATATCTCTACCAGCGCTGGACCTGTCCCCGCGTCTGGACCCGCGCCATCGCTTACGATCCTGAGTTGCCCTTGCGCGGCCGCTACCTGGAGCTGCAACTCACTGTCGATGGCTGCCAAAGCACGCTGCCCTCCGCCAAAGACGCAGCCTTCCCTCGCAAATACGACGGCACCGTTAAGGCCGGCCCCTATACGCTGCGCCAGGACACAAATTGGTTTCGCGCCAATCTCAAGGTCGAAGACAATCGGCTCGTCGCGATGCGTATTGAAGGTCAGGAAAACTCGAGCGCAGGAGAGCTAGTGGAAGGCAGCGCGGGCACTCCCTGCGACCAGATGCGGCTCACTTTCAGCACCGACTTCTTCGTCTCCGACACCGCGCAAAGCCCCCTGCCGCTCAAGCCCAACCAGGAGCTGTGGATCGAAGTGACGGTGCCGCCCAAAGGCCCGCCCCGCCCGCTTCAACTGGCACTCAAAGACAATGGCACCTGGAAGCCGCTGGATTTGCGGTAGCGAGTTAGCAAGTTAGCGGGTCAGCATGTTAGCGATTTAGCGACTAGCCAAAGCCATGCGCCGGAGCGTCTCGGAGGCTTAGGATTTCGCGTTCAACTCCACCAGCCCCCCCGGCAACGCCATTTCTACCCGCTTGCCCTTAAGGTCTAGTTTGCGCAGGTAGCTCTTCGCAAATGGAACCAGCACCTCGCCCCGCGCCCCGCGCACCACAAGCAACGGCACAGGACCGGCCGTCCGGTCCACATCCTCGATCGCGCCCACCTCGACCGGCTCCGCGCCCGCCACATCCACCAGCATGCAACCGATCAAGTCGCCGATGTAGACTTCACCTTCGCCCAGCGGCGCCCGCTCCTCTTGAGGAACGGCCACAATCAACCCCTTTAACTCCTCCGCTGCGGAGATCGAGTCGACGCCCGCAAAATGCAGCACGATGCCGCCCTTGTGCAGCCAGTAGTTGGCCAATTCCACTTCGCGCGGTGCCGCAGCCACAGCACCGGCTGCGGAAATCAGCCACAGCTGCCGTCGTTCAGCAAACTTTTCAGGGAAATCGGTGAGAATATCGGAGAAGACTTCGCCTTTGCGGCCCTGCGAGCGTCGAATCCGCGCCAGCCAAACCCAGTTTTCCGGCTCTGGTGGCACAGCTACCTCCGCCTGCGGATCGCTCGACCGGCGCGGGCGCGCACTCTCTAACCTTCTTCGTCTTCTTCCAGGATGTCGAGCGTGTAGCGGTGGTGCAGCTTCATGCTCACTGCGCCCAGGATCGTGCGCACCGAGCGCGCCGTGCGCCCCTGTTTGCCGATCACCTTGCCCACATCCTGTGCCGCCACGCGGAGCCGCAATATGGTGTTCTCATCGCGGCTTACGGACTCCACTTCAACGGCTTGAGGTTCGTCCACCAGGGCCCGCGCAATTTCGCGGACCAGTTCGTCTACCTGCACCATCTCTGCTTGGGTCATGATCTTGCCCCTGACCTTCTACGTTCGAAAATTGCAATTCTGGGACCGTGCGCGAATAGTAACATGGATGACCGCCCCCGGTAAAAGACTTGCGCAAAAACCCTGCGCCACCCGTGGCATCCGCGGGTGGCGCGTCTTTAGGGGTCAGCTCAGGCAGCGGCAGTTTCTGAAACCGCCGCCGGGGTCGGGTTCTTGGTCACCAGCTTTTCAACGGTCGGCGAAAGCTGGGCGCCTTTGCCGCGCCAGTAAGCGATGCGCTCGTGCTTCAGGTCCACAGTGGCCGGGCTGGTGCGCGGGTTATAGGTGCCCACCACTTCAATCGAACGGCCATTGCGGGCGCGGTCCTTCTCGATCACCACGATGCGATAGTAGGGTTTCTTGGGGGCGCCAACGCGCGCCAAACGAATCATAACCACGGCTATACTGTTCCTTTCAGATGCAAATCTCTGTTGGGGTCTTTTCAGGCGCCTTGGGCTCCAGGCCGTTCAAAGGCCGGCGCACATCCATGGCAATGGCCAGACACGTCTCCGGCCTGGGCAAGACTCAACACCTTAAGTATCGCTGAAACCGGCCCTTTGAGGCAAATATAAAAAGGAGGAAACGAGCAAACAAGGGAACAAGGAGTTTCGCTTATCCTATCGAGTTGCGACTTGAGAGCATGAACCGCGAATATCACGAACGTCAATCCAGCCGCCTTGGCAGCTCCATGGAGCTGCTCGTCTTCGGTCACGCAGGACTGCCGGTGCTGGTATTCCCCACCTCCGGCGGCCGCTTTTTCGACTTTGAAGACCGCGGCATGATCGCCGCGCTCGCCGGCAAAATCGACGCCGGCCAGCTGCAGCTCTTTTGCGTCGATTCCGTGGATCGCGAAAGCTGGTACAACCGCCAGATCGCCCCCAGCCGCCGCGTAGCCCGCCACGCAGAATATGAGGCCTATCTTCTCGACGAAGTGATTCCGCTCATCCGCCAGAAGAATCCCGACTCGCGTCTCATGGCTCTCGGCGCAAGCTTCGGCGGCTACCACGCAGTCAATATCGCTCTGCGCCATCCTTTTCTCTTCAGCGGATTCTTCTCCCTGTCCGGCGTATTCGATCTCACCAGCTTTCTGCATGGTTACTACGATCAGAACTGCTACAACCATCTGCCCACGCACTATCTGCCCCAGCTCAACCACCCACCGATTCTCGATCGCATGCGGACCAACACCTACATCCTCACCTGCGGATGGGACGACCAGTGCCTCGCCCACAATCAGCAGCTCGACCGAATCTTGAGCGAAAAAGGCATTCCGCATGCGCTGCACGTGTGGGATGCGGAGAACTCGCACGATTGGCCTACATGGCAGCGCATGATGCAAGAATATTTGTGAAGCAGGACTTCGGGACTAGGGGCGTGACAAAGGCCAGAATCTTTAAGGAGGCATCGCGATGAGCCAACTGAATCCTTATGAAAAATTCCTCGACGGACGGCCGCTGGAGACAATCCTGGCCACAACCGCAGACGCCATCGCCGAGTATCTTGAACTCCTTGGTCCCAGAAAAGAGAAACAGCCCGCTCCCGGCAAATGGAGCGCAGCCGAGATCGTCTGCCATCTGGCCGATTGCGATCTGGTTTTCGGCTTTCGTCTGCGCCAAACGCTCGCCGAAAATAGCCCGACCATCCAACCCTTCGATCAGGACAATTGGGCGCGGGCGATCGAATATTCCAGCGTTCCTCCGACTCTGGCGCTCGAAACCTTTACCAAGCTCCGCGAGTGGAATTTGCGGCTCATTCACTCTGCGCTGCCCGTTGCCGCTGGCAGAACCATGACTCACCCCGAGCGCGGCACCATGTCCTTCCAGACCCTTGTCGAGACCATGGCCGGCCACGACCTGAATCACCTGCAACAACTGCGGCGGATCGCAGAGACGCCCGCATAGTCGCCAACGTGCTCGCTCGCTAATTCGCCGCCTTCTTCAGCAGCTACGCCATGTTCTGCCCCTCTGTGCACCTCCGGCGGTCGGAATTTGTCGGTGATACGTGAAATAAATGTTGAACTCGTGGGAACATTTTCCTGCGCTGCACGGTCAAAGGAAATAACGTCTGCGGTCGAAGCACTTTGTGATTCTTTTTGGCAAGAATTGCAGAATCTCCCGTTCACCTATTTGAGGGACCGAACTCCCTCCTGGAGGAGTTATGCGCCTTTTACTCTTTGCTGTTCTGCTCACGGTTCTCACCTCAACACTTCACGCTCAAAACGTCAACTCTCCCGGAGCCGAATCGTCGGCATCGACCGCCATCGACCTGCCCGTACGCAAGGTTGTCCTCTACAAAAACGGCGTCGGCTACTTTGAGCACGCCGGAACTGTCAACGGCAATCAGCGCGTCAGCGTCGACTTTACTTCAAATCAGCTCAACGACGTTCTGCAATCGCTCACCGCGCTCGACAGCAAGGGCGGCACCATCGGCGCGGTAGGCTACAACTCCACCATGCCCATCGAGCAGCAATTAAAGTCGCTCGCGCTGGGGCTTAATGACAATCCCGTAGTGCTCCAAATCTACGAGGCCCTCCGCGGGCAGCAGGTTGAAGTCACGGGCACCAGTTCGGCGCTCTCGGGCCGCATCGTCACCATTGAATCGCGGGTGAAAAAGGGCCCAAACGGCGAAACCGCCGAGCAGAACTATTTCCTCACCGTTGAGACTGCTGCCGGCGCGCTGCGCACCGTGGAACTCACAGACGCTGTCTCAGTACGTATGGTCGATCCCACGCTGCAAAAGCAGTTCGCGTCCTACCTCGAAATCATCGCCTCGGCGCGCGACCAGCAGTTGCGCCATCTGACGCTTGAAGACCGCGGCCAGGGAGAGCGCGAGTTGCAGGTGAGCTACATCAGCGAAGTGCCGGTATGGAAGTCGACCTACCGCATCGTCTTCCCTCGCGATCCCAATGGCAATGCCACCGTGCAAGGATGGGCCGTAGTGGATAACACCGTGGGCGCGGACTGGGACGACGTGCAGCTCTCGCTGGTAGCCGGTGCGCCGCAGAGCTTTATCCAGCCGCTTTCGGAGCCGCTCTACACGCAACGGCCTACGATTCCGATCGCTACCGTGGCGCAGAATGAGCCGACCACGCAGGAGGCAGCGGAAAGGAGCGATGTTCTGAGTTCCCAAGACCTAGATACGCTGGCCGTCACCGGCCGGGATACAACTGAGCTACTAAAGGTCCTGCCGGGAGCTGTCACCACTGCACCAGGTACGGCACTGGCACCGCCTCCGCCACCCGGCGCGATAGGAGCTCTAGAAGGCCGAAGCGGCAAATCTCGCAGCTACCTTGCGAACGGGGCGAACACATCGCGCGGAGTCATGGGCTATGGCTACGGCGCGGGTGGCGGCGTATACCGTGCCTCCAACGCCCTTCACGAAGGCGACGTATCCACCAACGCCTTCGACGACTTCTTCGAGTACGCGCTCACGCAGCCGGTGACGATCCACAAAAATCAATCGGCCATGGTGCCCATCTTGCAGCAGGATCTGCCCGCAACCCATGTCACGTTGTGGAGCGACACCGACCCCACCCCGCTGCGCGCCATCTGGCTTGAGAACAAGTCGAATCTCACGCTCGATTCGGGCAGCTTTTCCATCTTCGAAAACGGCGAATTTGCCGGCGAAGGCCTGCTCGATCCCATCCATCCCGGCGAAAAGCGCCTGCTCTCGTACGCCGTCGATCAGGCGGTCAAGGTGCGCCGCGGCGACTTTTCCCAGACGCGCACGCTGCACCACGTCAC
>JBAWFY010000021.1:0-4819 GCA_049592335.1 Occallatibacter sp. | reverse complement strand
ATCTTTATTCGCCCTCGACGGGCCGCATCGAGGTGCATTGGATCCAAGGCATCGGCTCGGCAGCCGCTCCAGCCCCGCAGGCGCGCCTCATGGCCACGGTCATCAACGGCATTCTGACGCGCAAGCTACCCTGGGGACTGGTGCTGATCGGCGTCTTTCTCGTCGCGGCCGTGGAACTGCTCGGCATTCGCTCGCTGCCGTTCGCAGTGGGGGCCTATCTACCCATTGCCACCACTCTGCCAATCTTTGTGGGCGGTTTGGTACGCCTCTTCGTCGAATGGACTGCCAAGCGCAGCGGCAACGCCGCAGAAGCCGAGAGCGAGATTTCGCCGGGGTCGCTCTACGCCTCAGGCCTGATCGCCGCAGGCGGCATCGCGGGGCTCATCGGCGTGGGTCTCAAAGCCTACGAGACTACCGCCGGCAAGGGCAACATCCTTGACGTGTTCCCACACACCTTGCTCGACCACACCGCCGTCTCGGTCGCCGCCTTCGCGCTGCTGGCATATTCACTGTATTACTTTGCGAGGAGGCCGCTGAAGAAGTAACCCGCATGCCCGTCTTTGACGATCCTTGAAGTTCTGATGTATGATGATTGATGTTTGATGCGAAAGTTCGGGAAGCTCATGCGAACTACTCTGGCCATTGATGACGATGTTCTGGCTGCAGCCAAGGAACTGGCGGCGACTGAGCGGAAGAGTGTGGGTGAGGTGATCAGCGCGTTGGCCCGCGAGGCCATGCGCCCCGCGGCGGTCTGCGGGACGACGCGCAATGGCATACCCCTGCTTCCAGTCCGGCCCGATGCACCGCGCGTTACGTCGGAATTGGTACGCCAGCTTCAGGAAGAGCTCGAGTGAAACGCTATCTGCTCGATGTGAACGTCTTGATCGCCCTCATCGATCCCACGCATATCCAGCATGATCGGGCGCACAATTGGTTTGCCGCTAAAGGGCACAACGCATGGGCCACTTGCCCTCTTACAGAAAACGGCGTGTTGCGCATCGTTGGCAGCTCCCGGTATCCAAATTCACCGGGAAATCCCGCCGCAGTTGCAGAGTTGCTTGCAGTGTTTCTCGCTCTGGGCGGCCGCGAGTTCTGGCCCGACGACGTAACTCTCTTCAACCCCGTCTGCGTGGACGCGACGCGCCTGCTCGACTCGGCGCAAATCACCGACAGTTATTTGCTGGCCCTGGCGAAGGCACACGACGGCAAGCTCGCAACCTTCGACCGCCGCATCGTTGCCGATGCTGTGGTCGGGGGCTCCAGCGCAATCCATCTGATTGTTTGAGCGCGGTCATGTGCGGCATTGGTGTGGACTAAGTGTAAGCAGCGTCGGCTCCCCCCTCCGCTACAATAGTGGGAAGCTTCTCGCAGCCGGGAACCCTAGTCCCTAGACCGCCAGGAGCCTTCACACATCATGCTCTCTGAAAATCTTAATGAAGCGCTTACGTTCGACGATGTGCTGCTGGTGCCTGCCTACAGCGAGGTTGTGCCTGTCCAGGTGAGCACGCAAACCCAGTTAACCCGAAAAATCGCCCTCAACACGCCGCTGATTTCGTCGGCGATGGATACGGTGACGGAGTCGCGCATGGCCATCGCCATGGCGCAGCAGGGCGGCATCGGCATTGTGCACCGCAATCTCTCGATCGCGGACCAGGCGGGCGAGATTGACAAGGTGAAGCGGTCTGAGAGCGGCATGATCGTTGATCCGGTGACCATTGGCCCGGAGAAGACCATCGGCGACGCGCTCGACATCATGCGCCGCTACCGAATCTCCGGTGTGCCCGTTACGCAGGGCAAGCGGCTGGTTGGCATTCTCACCAATCGCGACCTGCGCTTCGAGACGCGCACCGATATTCCCGTGGGCGAGGTGATGACCAAGGAAAACCTGATCACCGTGGCCGTGGGAACCACGCTCGAAGAGGCCGAGCTTATCCTGCACAAGCACCGCGTGGAAAAACTGCTGGTGGTGAATGGCGATTACGAACTGAAGGGCCTGATCACGGTTAAGGACATCCAGAAAAAGCTGAAATATCCGAACGCGAGCAAGGACGATCAGGGCCGGCTGCGCGTGGGTGCAGCCATCGGCGCTACCGGCGACTATATGGAGCGCGCTGCCGAGCTGGTGCGCAACCGCGCAGACGTGCTGGCCATCGATTCGGCGCATGGGCACTCCTCGCGCGTGCTGGAAGCGGTGAGCGAAGTAAAGAAGCGCTTTGGCGATGTGGCGCTGCTGGCCGGGAACGTGGCCACCTACGACGGCGCGATGGCGCTCATTGACGCTGGAGCGGACGCAGTGAAGGTGGGATTCGGTCCGGGGTCGATCTGCACCACGCGCGTAGTGACCGGCGCGGGCATGCCACAGGTTACGGCCATTGCCGAGGCGTATCGCGCTGCGCACAAGCACGGCGTTCCGGTGATTGCCGATGGCGGCATCAAATACTCAGGCGAGGTGACCAAGGCCATCGCCGCGGGCGCGAGTTCGGTGATGATCGGTTCGCTCTTCGCCGGTGTCGACGAAAGTCCGGGCGAGATCGTG
Source organism: Occallatibacter sp. (assembly GCA_049592335.1). Taxonomy (GTDB): domain Bacteria; phylum Acidobacteriota; class Terriglobia; order Terriglobales; family Acidobacteriaceae; genus Telmatobacter. The sequence goes on along the minus strand of JBAWFY010000021.1, from coordinate 2,283 downwards.
CTCTACCAGGGCCGCAGCTTCAAGACCTATCGCGGCATGGGCTCGCTCACGGCGATGAGCGTAGGCGGGGGCGAACGCTACTTTCAGGGCTCGGCCGATATGGCGGCTCAAGAGAAATCGACTACAGACGTGGTGCAACGCGAGCGCGGCAATGAAAACCGCCTGGCCAAGTTCGTTCCCGAAGGCATTGAGGGGCGCGTGCCCTATCGCGGACCTCTGGAAGCCATGGTCTACCAGCTTGTGGGTGGGCTGCGCTCTGGCATGGGGTACCTGGGGTGCGGGACGATCCTGGAGCTGCAGGAAAAAGCGAAGTTCGTGCGCATCTCCGGGGCCGGCTTGCGTGAGAGTCACGTGCACGACGTAATCATCACGCGCGAAGCGCCCAATTATCACGTTGAATAGCCGCGACGGCGCGGATGAACCGTTGCCGCAGGGCAGTGCGATCCCGGGTGTGACTAAAGATTTATGCTCAAAAACCCCGGCCGTCCTGTAGAATTTACAAGAATCAGGGTTCCCCTCAGTAACTCCCCCCGAAAGGTCTCGCGAATGAAGAACTTGAAAGTCATCTTCTCTGCCCTCTCCCTGCTGCTTTGGTGCGGATCAGCGCAAATCCGTGCAAACGAGCTCATCGTCAACGGCAACTTTGAGCAGCCTGATGTGAATGGCGGCTATGGGCTATTTACCAACGGCCAAGTCAACGGCTGGAACAACACGGCGGGCGATGGCTTTATCGAGATCGATGCCAGCGGCGTCCTGGGCGGACCCGCCTATCAAAGCACGCAGAGCATGGAAGTGAATGCAGACACTTTCGACACGGATTCCCAGACTGTTTCAGGGCTGGTAGTCGGGAAGACCTATATTCTGAGCTGGGCCTATGGCGATCGCCCCGGTTCCGGTCCCCAGGAAATGAACGTACTGTTTGGCGGAAACCTGGTCACCACCGACGTGGACGCCTTCGCGGGCAGCAACGGCTCACTGATTTGGAATTTGAATTCCTTTTATGTCACCGCGACCGCAACCACCGAGACTCTGAGCTTCGAGTCTATTCCCACGAGCGGCCTTCCGAGTTATGGCAACGAAATCGACGCGGTTTCGCTCGCCACGCCCGAACTGCCGACCATGCCTTTGCTCCTCACCGGGCTTGGCTTCCTGGGGTTTCTCTGGCGCAGACAGGCGGTCAAGGCGTAATTGATCGAAGCGCGAACGCTGGCGCTTGCGGGATCGGATAGAAATGGCAGGACGGATCGGGATTCCCGATCCGTCCTTTGCTTTTGCGCGTGATGTTTTGTCCGCTATGAGCCTGGAGCAATAAAAACGCGGGCACATCCCGCATGGGAGATGCCCGCGTGTATTTCCTTATCGATGCGCTGACTGGAGTTTGCCTGGACGGCGAGTCCTACGCGGCCTGTTCGCCGCCTTCGGACTCGGGCTCCTGGCCTTCCGCCTTCTGCTCTTCGAGTTGCTTTTCGAGCTCGGCGCGCTTCTTGGCTTTAATGTCGGCGCGCTTCTGGCGCTTCACTTCGAGCTGCTTTTCGGCGCCCAGCAATTCGATGAACGCCTTTTCGGCGCCGTCGCCCTGCTGAAAGCCGGTGCGCACGATGCGCAGATAGCCACCCTGGCGGTCGCCGTAGCGCGGAGCCACGACGTCAAAGAGCCGCTTGACGGCATCGTCGGTACGGAGGAATGCGTGCGCCTGACGGCGCGAGTGCAGATCGCCCTTCTTGCCGAGGGTGATCATCTTTTCCACGTGGGGACGGACAGCCTTGGCCTTGGCCACGGTGGTTTCCACGCGGTCTTCTTCGATAACGGACGTGGTCAGATTGCGCAACAGCGCGTTGCGATGACTGGTATTGCGTCCGAGCTTGAATCCTGCATTGCGATGGCGCATGGTGAAATCTCTCTTTTCAGCTTGAGCTTTTAGCTCTTAGCTTTTAGCCGTTAGTTCATGGTGCTGGAACTTGCTGTCTAGTTCCGCACGCTGAAGCTAAAAGCTAATTAGCTAAGAGCTGACAGCTGTTCCTAGAAATTCTCCGTCTCGGTGGGCAGTTGCAGGTCCACCGAATCGAGCGGCTCTTCTTCGTCGTCGTAATGGCCAAAGCCCGCAGCCAGCGCCGCCTGCGGCGGAATGCTGGTGGGGCCCGGCACCGCGTTGCCCTGCTCGTCGATCTTCATGCCCAGCGACAAGCCCATCTGCGCCAGGATTTCCTTGATCTCGTTCAGGCTCTTGCGGCCGAAGTTCTTGGTCTTGAGCATCTCGGCTTCGGTCTTCTGCACCAGCTCGCC
>JBAWFY010000020.1:0-12821 GCA_049592335.1 Occallatibacter sp. | reverse complement strand
GCGTTGCGATCGACCGCTGGTTCACGCGCTTGAATTTGTTCTCCGGCAGGGCGCGGAGCTCTGCGGTAGGGCGCGCGGCGGTATTGGCAGGGACCAAACGAGCATCGCTCGCAGGGAACAAGGTTGGTGAGCTTTTGCAATCGCTCCGTGTGCCGCGTGAGCCCGAATACTCCCAGCAGCGTCTTCTTTGGCCGCAGCATGCCGGAGTCGAACGCTTCAACAGACGAAGGAAATGCCTCGGCTCGCGACTTCTTGAGCAGATCGAGCAAGCGCGGCTGTTCGGCAACGTCCCACTCGGGATAGCCGGGGCTGTAGTGAGGCAGGACCGCCATCTGCCGCTGCTCCGCCCAGTCGCAAAGGCGAGCTCCGGCCAGCGTTGTAAGATGCTCGACGACGGCGGACGCATAGACCTCGAGGAAGAAATACTCGTCTGGCTTGTCGTCGTTCCACCGCCGGTGCGCCTCTTCTTCGGCTTCAGATCCTGCGCCCACCGCGACGAGAATCACGCTGTGCGCCTCGGCATCTGTGAGGGTTTTCCTGAGCCGCGAGCTAGAGAACTCGACTCCGTCAATCGAGATCGAGTCGCCGGCGATTTCAAATTGCTCGGCCTGGCGCGCGTACATCCACGGCCTCCCGTATTGCGCGTACCAATCGCGAGCCCAGTCGGCTAGCTCGCGCGCCCGGCCCTCCAGGACCCAACCGCGCGGAAAGCCGAGCAGCCGCACGTACTCAGCCTCCTGTACCTCAGGCGAGGAAAGCATACACGCGAGCTCGATGTTGCCGCTCACGGCAGGCACGGCATCGTCTCCACGGGCTTGAACTGGCAGCCCTCCACGAAGAAATCGAAAAAGCTGGGGTGGGTTTCCAGCCGGCAGTGCTGAACGCGCTTCACCAGCTCTTCGAGCTCCTGTCGTTTTGATTTCGAAAGCAGCGCAATCGTCGCGCCTTCAATCGCGGTGTTGCCCGCTTGAACAATCTTTGCCGGGGGCAGATTCGGCACCAGACCGATGCGCCTGGCCGCCTCTACACCGATGTGGCGCCCGAACCCTCCCGCAAGATAGAAGACATCGATATCGTCGAAGTCGATTCCGTACATGCCGAAGACCACGTGCAGCCCCGCAACGTTCGCTCCCTTGGCCTGGGCCAGTTCGTTCACATCACTCTCGAGAAGATAGACTTCTTTCTCCGCGTCGCGATAAAGATCGATGCGGTGCCCGTCCTCAAATCGCCCATACGCATTCATGCGGCCGATGCGCAACAGCTCACTGAGCGCATCCACGAGTCCCGATCCGCAGATCCCCTCGGGTTTTCCGTTGCCGATCACGCCGAGCTCTAAGCTGCCATCGGGCCGAATCTCCACGGCTTCAATCGCACCGTCCAGAGCGGGCATGCCGCAAGAAATTGCTCCGCCTTCGAAAGCCGGTCCGGCGGGACAGGAAGCGGCGAGAATACGATCTTTGTTGCCCACGATCAGCTCGGTATTGGTGCCGATGTCCATGATCGCGATGAGCTGTTCCTGATGCGCCATATCGACCGCAAGCATTCCTGCCGCGGCATCCGCGCCCACGTGTCCGCTGATGATGGGCACGCCGTAGACACGCGCGCGAGGATGGATGGGCAGAAGGCTGTGCTGTCCGGTTTGCGTGAGGCTCGTGGTCCCGCGCTTGCCTTCGGCCATTTCGATTTCCGTGATGGACTGGTAAGGGCTTTGGCCAATCGAGTAAACGCTCTGCCAGAAAAACAAGTCGCGCATCGTGGAGTTGCCCACCACTACCATTTCGTAGATCGTCTTCGGATCGACGGGAAACTTTTCGATCGCGTGACTCAGATACCCGGCCAGCGTGCGCATCAGCAGCCGCCCCGGGTGATCTGTGTCGTACGCGATGCGCGACATGACCTCGGAGCCGCCAAAACGTTGCGGATTCTCGAATGAAGTGTCGGCAACCAGTTCACCGGTCTCGAGATTCATCAGGCGTAGCACGACCGTGGTGGTGCCCAGGTCCATGGCAATGCCGTGAATTGGGCCGGTGGAGCGATCGACCTCGACGCCATCGATCAGAATGCGGTCTCCATCGCGGGTTACAGAGGGATCGAACTGCAACTGTCCTTCACCCGTGGGCAACCCCAGCGCGTGACGTTCAATCCGCATCTGTCCGCGGCGCATGGTATGGCAGCGCACATGTCCGTTCACGCCGGTCACGAACGTCTGGCAGGACAGACGGAAATTGCCTTTCAAATGTAGTTCCGGTTGGGCGGGTACCGAGAGGAGATCCATCCCCTCGACCACTTCGATCATGCACTCTTTGCACTTGCCCTGCTTGCGGCAGGAGGTAGGCACATCGATACCGAGAGCCTCAGCCTGCTCGAAGAGCGATCGCGCGCTCACAGCCTCAATCGATTGTCCGTTGATAGTTAGCATCACGGCCATTGCGGAGAAGCTCCTACCACTTCGCTTCGATTTCGGCCTTCAGGGCCTCCGCCACTTCGCGCGCCGAACCATCGCGCTCCACTTCCTCGCTCCAATGCCACTGGGCCAGGAACGCGTCGGTGTCGGTCGCGCCGTCTTTCATCGCCTGCACATCGATGAGCTTCAGGAAGCGGTCGTCGAGCATGATGTTGACGGTGTCAGAATCATCCTCGACCCTGATCTGGGTAGGAATCTCTTTCCAGCAAAGAATCTTGTACGTGGTCATGGTTCGCACCTACGATTACGACGCCAGCCGCAGAAAAAGATCCACGGCGGCCGAAGCATTCGCTCCGTATCCGTCGGCACCAATCTCATCGGCAAACATCTGGCTGATGGGAGCACCGCCCACAGCCATCTTGATTTCCGTGAGGCCGGCAGTGTTAAAACCGTCGATGACAGTCTTCATATACATCATCGTAGTTGTCAGCAGAGCGCTCATGCCGATAATGTTCGGCTTGCATTTCTCCGCCGCGGCCATGAACTTGTCCACGCTCTGGTCCACGCCGATGTCGTGCACCTCGAAACCCGCGCCTTCTGCCATCATGCCCACCAGGTTCTTGCCGATATCGTGCAGGTCGCCGCGCACCGTGCCCATCAACAGAACACCCTTCGGCTTCGCGCCGCTGTCTTTCGATGTCAAAAGCGGCTTGAGCACCCCCATGCCGGCTTTCATGGCGCGCGCCGCAATCAGCACCTCGGGCACGTAAAGGATGTTGTGCTTGAAGTCCTCGCCCACCACGCTCATGCCTGCGATGAGACCATCGGTCAGCACCTCCTGTGCGGTGCGTCCTTCGGCGAGCGCTTCTTTCGTCAGCCGTTCCACCTGGTCGGCGTTGCCTTCGTAGAGATATTGATTCATCGCGGCGTAATCGGGCATTTTTCCTTGTCCTCAGCGGGCGCTCACGGCTGCCGCGCGCTTCGAGTTGAACTCTTCAAGGGCTTCGAGCATGGCCAAAATGTTTTCGCGCGGCATTCCCGGGCTGGTGCCACCGCCGACCGAAAGGATGATGCCTTCGCCGCCGGAACCTTCCAAAACTTCAAGCGTCTCGTCTTTCACTTCTTCCGGCGTGCCGCGCACGGCCACTTCCAGAGGATTCACGTTGCCCATCAGGCACATGCGGTCGCCTACACGCCGCTTCACCTCCGTAATGTGCCGCTGCTTGCCCCAGTTCAACACGTTAAAGCCCGTGTCGGGCAGATGGTCCAGGCACGCGTCCACTTCGGCGTCGTTGTGATAAAGCTTGACCCAATCCTTGGGGAAGGCATCGCAAATACGCTTCAGATAAGGGTGCGCGAACTCAAGGTAATGCTCTTCGTTTACGAACCCCACAATATCGTCGAGGATGAAGATGCTCTCGACCGTATCGCCCATCACCTTCTGCTGCGCCTTCAGCCAGTCGATGATCACCCGCGTGCACAGATCGATGAGCTTGTGCGCGCCCTTCGGATTCTCAACCAGGTCGATCATGAATTCGGTGGTGCCGCGTACGAAGCCCGCCGTGCACAACGGCCCGCGCGAGGTGACCATGGGCAGGATGTAGCCGGCATCGAGAATCCTCTGCCGCGCCATCTTGATGCGGTGCAGCGTGAGCCCCGCAAACCCGTCGGCTTCCACTTCGTACTCAGGAAAGTTGTCGATGTCTTCGAGACGATAGAGCGTGTGGTACTCGCTCGGAGTATTGTCCTGCCAGAATTTGATCTTCGAGCCCAGTATTGACGGTTCAGCCGCCATCCCGTACTCCATCCACCAGGATGGAACGAAGATGATATCCGGGAATTCCTGCATGATCTTGAGATTCGACTGGAACCAAAGTTCCGGATCGAGGAAATAGTCCAGGTGCTGGATGCCCAGATAGCCCGGAATCCACGGGCTGTCGACGATCAGCGCCATCGGGACCTTATCCAGTTTTTCCCGGCGCACGGCGCGCTTAAACGTTTCCCACTGTTCTGACCGCATTTCTACCTCTCGTTCAGCGCCTGAAGGAGATTACTCGTTCCTTTGCCGCTGAGTTTCGAATTCTCTCACGGATCGCCGGATAGGCAGATCTCCGAGCCGGGGAATACTCGTGCCGCCAGCGCCCGAATCTTGTATGGAGGGTTCCTTTGGGAAGGGGCTTGCGGATCGAGTTTGACTCTCAAACTAATATAGTCCCACTGGCCGCAGCACACAAGATTGAGCGGTTTGCGGCTGTTCACCAAACACTTGATCCAGCCCAACTCTGCCGTTTCCCCAGGGCATACTGAAGAGGTATGATTTTGTCTGGAAAACGCTTACTCAAGCTGTGCCACAGAGACACGCCTGGAACGTGAACGCACCTCGACCACTGCACACCGGAGAATCGCATGAAGAATCGGATCGTCACTGCTGTAGCCGCCACACTGTTGCTGGCCGGCACGTTTGGTAGAGGAGCAGCCCAGCAAAGTCCGGCGGCATCTCCGCAGACGATCGCCGTCAGCATCGATGCGCAACAGACTGCTCCGCCTGTCTCGCCGTACGAATACGGAATGTTCATCGAGCACATCGGCAACACGATGTACAGCAGCATGTGGGCCGAGATGCTCGATGACCGCAAGTTCTATTTTCCGATCACGTCCAAGGAGCCTGCAGCCCCCGCGCAGCCGCAGCGCAATCCCATGCGCATGATGGTCAGAAAGTGGCGTCCCGTCGGTCCCGACGAAGTTGTCACCATGGATAAGGACAAGCCATTCGTCGGCGGGCAAAGTCCGCGCATCGCGCTCGATCCCTCAACTCCGCACGGCATCCGTCAATCCGGTCTTGCGCTTGTGAAAGGCAAGAAATATATCGGCCACATCTGGCTCCGCGCCATGCCCGGTACAAAAATCGAAGTTGCGCTCATCTGGGGCAGCGCAAAAGATCGCCAGACAGTCTCGATCCCGCCCAGCTCCGCCGAATACAAAAAGTATCCGTTCGCCTTCACTGCGGGAGTCGACTCAACGGACGCCTCGCTCGAAATCACCGGGACCGGCACGGGCAACTTCCACATCGGCACGCTCTCGCTTATGCCCGCCGACAATATTGACGGCTTCCGCGCCGATACGATTCCGCTTCTCCGTGAAATCAAGTCGGGCTTTTGGCGTTACGGCGGCAATTACACGTCCAATATGATCTGGTACCACACCATCGGCGATCGCGACCGCCGTCCGCCGGATTGGGATAACGCCTGGAGCGCCATGCAGACCAACGATCTGGGCATGGACGAGTTCATGACCTTCTGCAAGCTGATCGGCGTCGAGCCTTACATCAGCGTGAACGCAGGCCTTGGCGATTCGCACTCGGCGGCCGAGCAAGTCGAATACATGAACGGGTCCAGCAATACGCGAATGGGCGCGCTGCGTGCCAAGAACGGCCATCCCGAGCCTTACCGCGTCAAGTTCTGGAACATCGGCAACGAGCCGTGGGGATCGTGGCAGATCGGCCGCACCGATCTGAAATACTTCGTGATCAAGCACAACGAATTTGCGAAGGCCATGCGCGCCGTGGACCCGTCGATCACGCTGATTGCTTCAGGCCTCATGCTCGAAGACTGGTATCTTACCGGCGAAAAGCGCGCAAAGTATGCGGGGAATCTAGGGCCGCTTTATGGCTCGGAAGTTGACTGGACCGGCGGCTTCCTCAAGGACTGCTGGGGCAACTTTGATGGCATCTCGCAGCACTGGTACGCGCAGCCCGGCCGCCATCTCAGCGTCGATAAAGAGAAGAGCCTTCCGCTCGACGCGCCGACCGACGACGCCTACGTGAAGGTCGATCAGACGCTGTTGCAGTTCGCGCGCTACCCGGCCGACATCATGCACGGTCAGGCCGAAGAGTGGCAGGGCTATCAGCAGCGCTTCCCGCAGATGATTGCCAAAAACATCTATCTATCGATCGACGAGTACGCCTACTTCGGCGGTGGTTTCGGACGTCCTGTCACGCTCAAGCAGGCGCTCGCCTACGGCATGATCTTCAACGAGATGCTGCGCCACACAGACTTTCTCACCATGACGGCGCACACCATGGGCACGTCTACCCTCGACTTCAACCACACCGCGGCCACCATGAACGTTCTCGGCCTCACCTTCAAGCTCTACGCCGATAATTTCGTCGGAGCCATCCCGGTCGCGCTCACAGGCAATTCGCCACAGCCTGCGCCAAGATTCCCTCCAGGTGGCGATCAGCCCAAAACGAGTTCCGGCAGCCCCACCTATCCGCTCGATATGTTTGCCGCACTCTCGCCCGACAAGAAGTTCCTGCTTGTTTCCGTTGTGAATGCAACGGAGTCCGAACAGAACTTCGATCTCAACGTGAGCGGTGTCCGGCCGCAAGGCCCGTCCACGCTTCTGCAGTTGACCGGCGTTACAATCGATGCCGCAGATCGTGTGGGCCAGCCGCCGCAGGTCGAAATCAAGCAGATCCCTGTCGACAATGTTTCGAGCGCAATCACGGTCGCGCCCATCAGCGTCAACGTTTACCGCATTCCCGTCGCGCAGGCCGCGCAATAGCGGCTTGCACGTTTAGAGCGCACAACAATTCGACGAACCGGAGTGAAGAAGCCATGATGGGATCGAGACTTTCTCTTGCTTTTTTTGTTTTCTTTGTTCTCGCTGCGGCCGCGCCGGCGAGTTTCGCACAGGTACAAACCGAAGTGCCTCCCGTCGTTCCCGGTGCCAAGCCCGTCACGGTCGAGCACATCAAAGTTCACTCCGCCGCCATCGAAGGTAATCTCGAAGGCGAATCCGCCGACCGCGATGTCATCGTCTTCCTGCCGCCGAGCTACAACACGGACAAGCATCGCCGATACCCCGTCGTCTACGCGCTGCATGGCTTCTTCATTGGCGCCGAGCAGTGGACGCACGAGATTCACGTGCCGCAAACCATCGAGGGCGCGTTCGCACAGGGCGCGCAGGAGATGATCGTCGTGCTGCCGGATTCGAAGACCATCTACCTTGGATCGATGTATTCAAGCTCCCAGACCACCGGCGATTTTGAGAAATTCATCTACCACGATCTGGTCGGTTACATCGATACGCACTATCGCACCATCCCCGATCGCGCGAGCCGCGGCCTCGTTGGCCACTCCATGGGCGGCTATGGCGCGAGCCGCATCGGCATGAAACACCCGGACGTCTTCGGCGCTCTCTACATCATGAGCCCCTGCTGCATGTCTCCGATGACCGCCGGCGGTCTCGGCCCAGCCGACCAGGCCAAAGAGCGGGCCATTGCGAGCGAGAAGGGGGCTGCCGCGGCTAATTCTCCCGCAGACCTGGCAGCACAATCTCCCGGTTTCGCATCGGCCCCGTATGCAACGGCGGCGGCTTTTGCTCCCGATCCCAAAAACCCATCGCTCTACTTCGACCTGCCCACCAAAGACGGCGTTCCGCAGCCGGAGATCGTAGCAAAATTCGCAGCCAATGCTCCGCTCGCCTTCATCGATCAATACATCGGCAATCTGAAGCAGTACCGCGCCATTGCAGAAGACGTTGGCGACCAGGATGGTCTCCGTTTCGATACACAGAAACTGCACGAGATCCTCTCGAGCTACGGCATCCAAGATAGTTTCGAGATCTACCACGGCACTCACACCAGCGCCGTTTCCGATCGCTTCCAGAACCACGTGCTGCCGTTTTTCAGCCGGAACCTGTGTGCCGGAGCCAATTGCAGGTAATCGTTTTCAATAATTTATCGGCTCAACCGTCCCTTACTAAAGTAATGCGCCACGCTTGAACGGTTAATAAACGGGGGCGGGCCTTTACTGAAAATCTATTTCTCTAATTCACTAAAACGCTTCATTGTCTTGGTAACAGGCAAAGCCCTGATGATAGAAAACTTTGCATTATCTTCGGGATAGTCTCCTTCTTCTCGAGCTCCATCATTCGATCTCGAACGTTTATACGGAAGCTTTTGTCATCATCTCGTTTAAGTTATCCAGCCGCACGCCAATATATTGCTTCATCCATGTGATAGTGACAAATTAGATGTTGACTGAACGGAAGTACTGGACTAGTATTCCGCGTCATAAGGAAGAGGACATAAGCCGCGAATCCAGCAAGAGAGATCGCCTTGGAGAGTTTTGGCGCTTGACCGAGGAAGTTACATTGCCCTCAACCCTTTGATACCGATCGTTACAGGAGCCTTCAACCAGCCCGGCGTGAAGTCTTCCCTTATTGGGCTTCCTTAGATCGCTCAATCGCAAGTTTCCTTTTCACTAGCAAGTTGCCCCGGTATTAAACGAAGCCCACAAGAGTTCACTGTGCCATCTTGTGCGCTTTTCTGCGTTGGATAAGTCCGGACCGTGGATTTCGAGCCGTTAATGAGATCCAGCGGCCAGTGAGTATTCTTGCGCAAAAAAAAAACGGTTCTGAAAATCCGAAACCCCAATTCTTCTCCCATGGAGGTAATCGTGGCTAATCTTCGAAAGTTCGCAACAGCTATTGCTTCGGCGGCTCTCTTTGCCGGAGTAGCATGGGCGCAACAAGATCCCGGCGTTCAGAGCGCCAGTCGCGGTACCGGGCAAAGCATCATTGGTTCGGACGACCCCAACGGCTTCTCCGCGTTCTTCACCGACGGACTCATTCGCTTCCAGGAAGTCGAGGGAGTTAACAATCCTGCTACCGGCGATGACGGCAGCGGCCTGGGACCGCGATTCAACTTCAACCAATGCTCGGGATGCCATGCATCGCCTGCCGTCGGCGGTTCGAGCCCGGCTGTAAATCCGCAATTTGCCGCCTTTGGAAGTTGTTCCAGCGTCAGCGCCTTGTCGGAGCAGCCTGTCACCGTCGTTGCGGCCGGCCAACCGAACGCTGCACAGCACGGAACCATAGCCTGTAGCAACACCAACACAATTCCGGCGCAAATAACCGCTAACGGCCCTGTTCGGGAAGCACGCTTCCCATTCTTCCTTAACAGCAACGGCTCAGTGAACACCAGCGCTCCAAATGGCGGCGTGGAGGATTTGTTCGTCGTTTCCGACCGCCCCGATGGCGCCACTGGCTGCAGTGCGGCGCAACCCAATTTCGCTCAAGCTGCGTCATTGAACAACGAGATCTTCAGGATTCCAACACCGCTATTTGGCGGCGGCCTGATTGAGAACGTGGACGACGGCACGCTACTCGCGAATCGGCAAGCCAATCTCAGAAACAGCTTTGGTATCGGCGGAACCTTCAACACCAACGGCAACGACGGAACCATCACCCGCTTCGGCTGGAAGGCACAGAACAAATCACTGATGATCTTTGCCGGCGAGGCTTACAACGTGGAGATGGGCATCACCAATCTCTTATTCCAAACCGAGCGACCGCTTCCCGAGGAAGAGAATGCATCAGGACTGCCGTCGGGCTGCATTAACCTGAGCACGACCGGCTATCCTGAAGACACCAACAATCCGAATCCCCCGGCGCCCTTCAATTCGACTGAGAACGCCGCAGTGCAGGATGATGTATCGGCGTTTGCCGATTTCGCGCGCTTCTTGGCGCCGCCTCCTCCCGGAGGGGTCATCCTGAACGGATCGCCCGTGCCCGCGTCTACCATCGCGGCCGGAGCAGCCGTCTTCCAATCGATTGGCTGCGCCACGTGCCACAATCCCAACCTCGGCCCAACAGCGACCTCGAACTTTGTTCCTGCGCTGAGCGGAGTGACGTTCCATCCCTATACCGATCTTGAGGTGCACCACATGGGATCGGGCTTTGCGGATAACGTCTCGCAAGGCAACGCGGGTGGTGACCAGTTCCGTACCGCTCCGTTGTGGGGACTGGGACAGCGCAACTTCTTCGATCACGATGGCCGGGATCAAAGCGTTCCAGCTGCCATCCAGAATCATATGAGCAATGGAAGCGAAGCCAACACCGTCATCACCAATTACAACAACCTCAATTCGACTCAGAAGCAGGAACTGATTGACTTCCTGCGCTCTCTCTAAAGAGTATGGCCATGGCCGGCGATGCGTGAAATGCGCGCATCGCCGGCGCATTCATATTCGGCGGCATACGCAGACCCGCCAGAGACTCGCTTCCCAGCGTTTGATTGCAGCTTCAAAGGAAACCTATGCGCACGCAATGGTTCACCTGCTTTATTGTCAACGTCCTCTTTGTATCTTCGCTGTGCTGGGGTCAGTCCCATCCACCTGAGGCTTCCGGCACAGATAAGGCTGAAGCAGTCGCGGGCGGCGTTCCTAAAGGCGTCATTCTGGTGAAAGGCGCGTGGTGGAGCACTAGCGACTCAGTCGCTCCCTGGCCCGAATCGGGCAAGATTCAAGATAACGTTTATCGTAATGATTACTTTGGTATAAGTTGGACGCTGCCCAAAGACTGGACGCAGAAATACGAAGGGCCGCCGCCTTCGGATATGGGGCGCTATGTGCTGGCGGAGATTGTGCCTTCAGATCACTTCGCGGGGCCATCGCGCGGAAGCGTGTTGATTACCGCCGACGATCTCTTCTTTACGCCGCTTCCGGTAACGAGCGGCGAGACATTTATCGATTACAGCGCTGATAATCTGGCGGAGGTATATAAGGTCGAACGCCCGCCCACGCAGGTGACAATTGGGGGGCGATCGTTTCGCTTCTTCGCCTACTTGTCTCCTGCAGCCGAGTTGCACTGGTACGTATTTGCCACGCAGATCCGTTGCCATGCGGTCGAGATCGTGGTGAGCAGCAGCGATACCACACTTATCCACGACCTGATCCAGGACCTGAATTCAATGACCTTTCCGCCAGTGGACGCTTTGGCCGACGCCAATTCGGTGCCGATGTGCGTGAAGGACTACGCGAACCAGGACAACGTGATCGATCGAGTCGGTCCGGTCTTCACCGAGCGCCACTATAACTCCATTCCAGTGCGCGTGATCATTGGGCAGGATGGCAAGGTGAAGCACATACACTTCATCAGCGCATTTCCCGATCAGGCAAAAGCCATTAGCGACGCACTCAATCAATGGACATTCAAACCGTACCTGAAAAACGGACAACCGATCGAGGTGGAAACCGGCATCCAGTTCGGAATTGGGGCGCATGCGCCGCAGTCCACAACGGCGAGAGCACGCCCCTCCTCCTGGTGAACGAGGGCGCCGACAGCGGCAGAATGGGCAAGTGAATTTAGAGGTGCGGAAGTTGTGAATCGACATCGTCAAAGGAACGGACCGCAGTCGATGAAAGAACAAGCCGCGATCCGGTTATGGCTTCGCACAGGCATATACGCGGCGATGCTGTTTTGCGCGTCGCAACCTACCTTCGCGGCCGGAGTCATCTCTGGTTCGGTTCGGAATGAAACCACTGGACAGCCCGCCGCCGGGGATGAAGTGATTCTGCTGCGACTGGACCGGAGTCCGCATGAGGAGGCTCGCGCCAAGATCGATGCCCTGGGACAATTTAGCTTCGATTTACCTGATCCCGGCTCTCCTCACGTGATTCGCGTGGTTCATCAAGGCGTGACCTACGATAAGCAGGTAGCCGGGGCCGGCGGGGTCATAATCGACGTCTTCGATGCGGCAGCCAAGGTCCAGGGGATCACGGGGAACATCGAGATCATCCGCGCAGGAACGCGCGGCAGCGCTCTTCACGTCTCCGACATGATTGAGATATGGAACCAATCGAATCCACCTGTAACCCAAGCCGGTAAGCGAAGCTTCGAAGTCTATCTGCCGCCAGGCGCGTCGATCGACTCGATCCTGGCCGCCAGTCCAGATAACATGGCGTCCACTATCTCAGCTACACTCGTCCCGGGCGATCCTGGTCATTATCTCGTAAACTACCCGTTGCTTCCCGGAGCGACTAAGTTCGCCTTCAATTACGACTTACCTTACAAAGGCCAGGCAATACTAAGTACGAAGAGTATTTACCCGTTCAAGCAGCTGGCGGTCATGTTTCCGCCGACGATGGCGTTTGTGTCTAAGTCTTCCGCGTTTCATGCGCTTCCTGTAGGTAGCGACCGTTACCATGTGGAGGCGGCCGAGAACGTCACTGCTGGCGCTGATCTCGAGTTTGAGATCTCCGGCGCCGGTGAGCTACCCGCGGCGCACCAACAAAGCACAGGCGCGCCGAGTTTGCCCCTCGCAGCTCCCATTTCCGAGCCGCCTGCAACCACCGATGTTTCCCCGACCGAGATTGCTGTCCCCACAGCTCGTTCTCAAAGAAAGATCGCGGCATACAATGCGACTGGCTGGTGGTTTGTCCTGGGTGCCGCTCTGCTTACCCTCGCGGTGTACGCGTATTTGGTCTGGCGACGGCATAGCCTGCAGCTCCGGAGGATGGCCTTTGTTACACAGTTGCGCTCTCCTTTGCTGCAATCTCCCGTGACTCTCGTGAATGCTCTGAAGGAAGGCCTTTTTCAGCTCGAATCCGATCGTATACAGGGCATAATTTGC
>JBAWFY010000019.1:0-3455 GCA_049592335.1 Occallatibacter sp. | reverse complement strand
GAAGTGGACGCGCGGCAGACCTCGCCCGATGCAGCCGTGCGCCAGAAGATCGCCGAGCAGATTGCCATCGGCGCCTTGCGCTACTTCATGCTCAAGGTCACGCGCAATTCGGTCATCGCTTTCGATTTCAAGGACGCGCTCAGCTTCGAGGGTGAAACCGGCCCGTACATTCAATACGCCGTGGTGCGCATCCGCAACATCTTCCGCAAAGGCAACACCACACCTGAATCCGTGATGAAGGAGTTTGCGGAGCTAGCAGGTCGGGAATCCATGTCCTTGTATCATGGCGCGACTTCAGTCGCACAGTCAGAGGCGCAAAAAGACCGCGGGGCTTTAGCACCTGAGGAATCTAGCCTCGGCACCTATCTTTCCGGCGAAGACAACGAGGACATCTGGTCCCTCTGGCTTCGCGCCGGGCGTTTTTCCCAGGTTCTCTATCAATGCATCGGCACTTCAGAACCCGCCTATCTTGCCAAGCACGCCTTCCAACTCGCGCAGGAGTTCGCGAACTTCTACCACCGCCATCACATCCTCACGGAAGAAAACCCCGCCCGCAAAACATTTTTACTCGCCACCGCCGCCGTCACCCTGCGCGAACTCGTCCGCGCGCTAGCATTATTAGGCATTGAAAGCCCGGAAGCGATGTAACAGCAGCTTCTAGCCGCTAGCTCTTTAGTGCCGGGGTGACGCAATTTGGCCGAGCGCGTCTCGTGGGTCTGGTGACCTTATGCTCGGAGTGTGAATTCTGATATATCGAAAGGCACGAACAAGCTAGCAGCTAATAGCTAGAAGCTGTTTCTACTCCCGCTTCCGCCGCTGATGCGTGGAGGGAATATTCATGTCCTCGCGGTATTTGGCCACGGTGCGGCGCGTGAGCTGGATGCCCTGCGCCTGCAGCATGGCCGCGAGTTGATCGTCGGTGAGCGGCTTTTTCGCGTCTTCGTCCTCGATCAACTTGCGCACTTTGCGCTTCAAAACCAGCAACGGCGTGTCCGCGCCTTCGGGTCCGTTTGCGCCTTCCGAAAAGAAAAACCGCAGCTCCAGCACGCCCTGCGGCGTGTGCGCGTATTTGTTGGCCACGGCACGGCTCACGGTCGAGGGGTGAACGCCAATCTCCTCTGCCACTTCCTTGATCATCATCGGCCGCAGCCCTTCCACGCCCCTGTCGAAGAACTCCTGCTGCCGCCGCACAATGACTTCACAAGTCCGCAGGATGGTGCTTTTCCTCTGCGCAATGTTGCGCATCAACTGCATCGCCGAACGGAAGCGCTCCTTTACGTACTCCTTCACTTCCTTGTCGGTGTTCTGCGAAACCAGCATGTTGCGGTAGCGCCGGCTCAGGCGCAGGCTGGGCATGTCCTCCTCGTTCATCGAGACCACCCACTCGCCGCCGCGCTTCACAAAATAAACATCCGGCTCGATCAGCCGCGCCTGCTCGCGGTTGTACATCCGTCCCGGCCGGGGATCGAGCGTGCGGATGAATTCGACCGCCGCATGCGCTTCTTCTGGCCTCACCTGCGCCGCCCGCGCCAGGTCCTTGATGTCGCGCTTCTGCAACAGAGGCAAGTGACGGTCCACAATCACTGCGGCAATTTCCATCGCGCGCCGCCGCTCTTCGATGCGCGCTTCAGCCTCGTCGCGGAAGCTACCGTGCGCGTCGACGTCGGTCGATTCGAGCGGCCCGCCATACATTTGGTTAAACTCGTGCTGCTGCGCTGCGATCTGCAGCGCCAGGCAGTGGCGCAGGTCGCGCGCGCCCACCCCCGCCGGATCCAGGCGCTGCACCACTTCGACGGCGCGGCGAATGAGATCGAGCGAGGCAGCTTCGCCCAGTACATGTCCGTTTCCAGGGGTCGGATCGCTCGGAGCCGCTCGTAAGACCGCGGCCAGCTCTTCTTCGCTCGCGGTCAGGTATCCGTCTTCATCCAGATTGCCAACCACAAAATCGGCCGCCTCGTATAGCTTCCGGTCAAGGCTCAGAGATCCCAGCTGCCACGCCAGGTGATCGGACAGAGTTGTAGGCTGGGAGAGAAAATTCTCGAACGAGGGCTTCTCGCTCTCCTCGTACTCCGGCTGCGTGCGATAACCGGGATCGAGATACTCCTGAAAGTAGGAGCCAAAATCGATCTCGTTAAAGATATCCTTGGGTGGCGCGACCGTTTCTTCCACTCCGCGCTCCAGCCGCTCTTCGCGCCCGGCCACCTCATCCAGCATGGGAACGGACTCGTCAATCTCTTCCAGAACCGGATTCTCGACCATCTCCGCATCGATCATCTCCTTCAGTTCGAGCTTATTCAGGGCGAGAACGCTCACCATCTGCATCAGACCCGGCGTCAGGATCTGACGTTGCGAGACTTTGAGATTCAGTTTGGGTTCGAGCAGCGCCATCGTTCAATCCAGTTCTTCGTTCGCCCAATGCGAGTGTACCCACGAGTCGAACACGTGAGAGAAAACTTAAAGGAGAAAACGGATAGTTTTCGAGCCGCCTGTTCCAAATTGGGCTGCGGCTCATTTCCGGAATCTCTGTTTGAAGTTTACGTCCTGTGCCGCGCTTCCGCGCCCCCCAGCCGGATGTCTACGCGGTGAATTCGGGTGAGGGCCTTTTGACCCGACTCATCAATATATCCAAACTCTAGCTCAGCGAGAATCCCTCTCCGAGGTATATGCGTCGCACTTCCAGGTCATTGCCAAGTTCGTGCGGCGTGCCGGAGCGGAAAATCCGCCCTTCCGCAATAATATAAGCCCGATCCGTCACGCTCAGCGTCTCGCGCACGTTGTGATCGGTAATCAGCACCCCGATCCCGCCGGCCTTCAGATCGAAGATGATCTTCTGCAGTTCCAGCACCGCGATGGGATCGATGCCGCTGAAGGGCTCGTCGAGCAGAATAAAATTCGGCTGGATCGAAAGCGCCCGCGCAATCTCCACGCGCCGCCGCTCGCCGCCCGAGAGCGCATAGCCACGCGTGGTGCGGATGTGCCCCAGGTTGAGCTGCTTGATCAGTTTCTGGGTACGCGTCCGCCGCTCCCTGCCGCCGATCGGCTGCGCCTCCAGCACTGCCAGAATATTTTCTTCCACCGTCAGCTTGCGAAAGATCGACGGCTCCTGGGGAAGGTAGCTGATGCCATAATTGCGCGCGCGCAGATACATCGGCAGTCGCGTGATCTCGTTCGCATCCACCAGCACGCGTCCCGTGTCCGGCGCCACCAGGCCAACAATGATGTAAAAGCTGGTCGTCTTGCCGGCGCCGTTCGGCCCTAGCAACCCCACCACTTCGCCGCGGGAAATCGTCAGGTTGACGCCTCGCACAACCTGTCTTCCCTTGTAGCTCTTGCCGATTCCCTCGGCGATCAGTGTTTCCATTCCGTTCCTGGCTCGCCTTCCGGAATTAGTGTTGGATCCGCCGCAAACGTTTCAGTTTATTTTCATCTTCCATGCGCTTCGGGTGCGGCGGTTT
>JBAWFY010000018.1:0-1751 GCA_049592335.1 Occallatibacter sp. | reverse complement strand
CAAAAAAGCTTTTTACGTCGTCACGCGCCTCGGCGGTGCAAAAACTGCCCGCGTAGGCCACCAGATACGATCCCGTGTCCGTGGTGAGTTGCGCTTTCACCGCGTCCCAATGGGTCTTGATGAAGTTCCATGTCTGGTCGCGGTTCTCCGGAATCTGCAGACCGATGGCCAATTCGAGCGCGGCATCCTGATTGCGGACCTTGCCCGAAACGTAGTATTCGAGGGCGCGCTCCAGCAGATCGTGGTTCGTGAATTGAACCAGTTCGCGCAGTGCCTGTTCCCTGATTTCGGGATCGCTGGAGGTTTCGTACAGGTTTTGCAATTTGTCGAAGAGCGCGGTGTCGCCCTTTTCAACGGCAACGCCGAGCGCGGCCTGGCTCAGTGTCGGGTCGACCGCGGAAGGATCGGCGAGAGATTTGGCAGCAATAGTTTGCGCCTGATCGAGAACGCGAGGGTCTTCTCCCTGATAGCCAAGCAGCGAGAGGAGATGAGCGCGGAGCTCGATCCTATTGGGTGAATCGCCCACTGCGGGAGGGCCGAGCCTGGCGTATTCGGGGCCGAAGGTGCGGCGGACCCACGCGGCGAGAGCATCGCGTTCCTTTTTGGTGGACGCGACACGGTCGGAAATTATGGCTACATGGTCGGTGGCGCTGGAGAATACGTCGGCGCTGGAATCGGATTTGAGCGCGGCGACCAAATTGAGGTAGTCACCCACTGTGGTTTTGTTGGCGCGCATCTGCGCCCACTCGTCGCCAGTGAGGCTGATTCGCTCTTCGGGAGTGAGGCCGGTTTCTACGTTGGAAACGAGCGCAGCGTATTGAGCCGGAGCATAGGCGCTGCGGTAGTAGCCCTTGCCGCGGGCGTTGGCGAAGAAGAGCCCGGAAGCTGGAATAGCCAGCGAAGAAGCTGTTGGAGTGAGAACCGGGCAATCCTTGCTTTCCGCGCTCGACTTAAAGCAGACAGGCAGCGTCCATTTCTGAGCGGGATCGGACCTGATGCCGGGGCTGAGGAAGAAGCGCTGCTGCGCGACAGAAATCTGGCCGGCGGATGGGGAGCCAAACTCCAAGATGGGCTCGCCCGGTTGCGCGACCAGCGACTCCATGATCCTGTCTACTGGCTTGCCGCTCACCTGGGTTTGCGCGTTCCAGAAATCTTCCGCGGTCGCGTTGCCGTACTCATGCGCGGAAAGGTAGGCGTGCACGCCCTGACGAAAGGTCTCCGCGCCGAGATAGTTTTCGATCATCAGCAGAACGTCTCCGGCCTTGCCGTAGGCGATGCCATCGAACATCTGGTCGATCTCCTCGGGCGTATCGGCCTTGGCGCGGATGGGGCGCGTGGTGGGCAGCGCGTCGATGTCGAGCGTATTCTGCTCATCGGCGGCGACAAACTGCGGAATGTTCCACTCAGGATGCATCGCGGCCGTGCACTTGTTCTCCATCCACGTGGCAAAGCCCTCGTTGAGCCAGATGTTGTCCCACCATTGCATGGTCACAATGTCGCCGAACCACTGGTGCGCTATCTCATGGACGATGGCGAGGGTCGCGTTTCGTTCGGCGTCAAACGAGGCGGTTTTCGGGTCGAGCAGAAGATCGGTTTCGCGAAAGGTGATGGCGCCGAAGTTCTCCATGGCGCCGGCTTCGAAATCGGGAATGCCGATGAGATCGAGCTTCTTGAGCGGGTAGTGAATGCCGAAGTAGTTGTCGTAGTAATGGAGGGCGAACTCCGCAATGTTGAGCGCGTAGGGCGTGAGC
>JBAWFY010000017.1:0-1868 GCA_049592335.1 Occallatibacter sp. | reverse complement strand
GACCTCAACTACTTTGATAGGACTCCGGTGATTTTTGCGGCTCGTTCACCGCACATGGAAGACATTGGGAATCTGCAACCCATGTGCGCAGGTAAAGCGGAGCGCCTGGAGCTGAAAGAGTTCCTCCCGCCCGTTGCATTGGAATTTGCGCGGAGAGAGGCGAGCAGAACTGAACTGTCGGCCTCCAACCTCGATCATGTCCTGCATCAACTGGTCGAATGGAGCAATGGCAATCCCGGCGCCATTGTGCACATGCTAAAGATGGCGCATTTCCTGCGCTACTATGTCGGGGACCAGATCAAGGCGCACGTCCTTTACCTCGATTACCGAATGGGGCGCCGTGAGTGAACCGCAGTTTCCTTTCCTAATAGCAGACGCATACCCAGGATCGGACGACAAGTCCCCCGAGTAGATCATGCCAGAGCAGCGGAGCTTCTGCTGGTTACCTCTCGGAGCTTCGATCTCCTGCGGTTGGTCAATGAGCGCATCATCGCCAAAGCACTCATCGAACCCGGATTCGTATCGGGGAGTCGGCATCGCGCCAGTTTTCCTAGATATAATGGGCAAGTGTCGGCAATTTAGATCTCGGAACGTCAGCGGAAAAGGCTTAAGTTCGCTAGTATTTAAGTTGTTGATTATAAAGAGCGGGAGTAACTCAGTGGTAGAGTAGCAGCTTCCCAAGCTGAATGTCGCCGGTTCGATCCCGGTCTCCCGCTCCAATCAAATCAGTTGATTACGGCGCCCTCTGGAACCCTGAACTCCGTTTGAGCTCCGTTAAGCGAAATCTCCAACTGATTGACCGCCGCCTGCCGTTTTGACACGGCCGACTGCGTGTAGACGTTCTGGTTGACATCAAGGCTGTGCCCTAGCTGATCGGCTACGAGCTTGCCCTCGACGCCGAGGTCGCTCATGAGGCTTGCGTGAGTTCGGCGCATCACCTGGAAATTAACCCAGCCGAGGCTGGCCTTTGCTAGCTTTGGGCCGATCGAGCGCCGCCAGACATTTTCCTTGGCAAGCGGCGTCATGCGTTCTGAAGGAAACACCCAGGCGTTATCCGCCGTCGACGGCGCCAGCTTCCGCCATTCTTCGATCTCGCGCAATAGGCCCTCGGACAAAGCCGCCTTGCGAAACGATTGCTCCGTCTTCGGGCTGTCAATCACGCCCCGGTAAACCCGCTGCCGGACATTGGCGTATGTCGATTTCATCTCGCCCCAGGTCAGCGCGAAAATCTCGCCGGGGCGCATGCCCGCAAGAATGGCCAATTTCGCGATCAGCCTTTCCCGCGCGCCAAGAACGCGGAAACAACTCTGGACTTCCGCGATGGTCATAGTTTCCCGTTGGGGCTTCGCAGCCTCTTTCGGGGTGAAGAGGAGGGTTGCAGGATTGCGTTCGATATGGCCTTCGGCGATCGCCATATCGAACACTTGCTTGATATCCCATCTCAAGTGATCGACGGTTGAAAAAGAGAGTTTCTCTTCTCCCGCCTTCCGGTCAAGAACATCCTGTAGCTCATCCCGCGTAAAACCGGCAAGCTCCCGATCCTTCAAATCCGTCACGAGATGTAGGGATATCCTGTTCATCGTGCTCCCGCGCGTGGATGCTTTCCATTTCCGGCTGTAGTAGGGGAAGAACACCTTTTCGACGAACTCCCCGAACCGCCACACCCGGCTTGATGCCTTACGCTTCGCGTTCTCTTCTGCAACGATCTTTCCGACTTCCTCGCGGGCTCTCGACTTCGTCATGTCCTTCACGAAACCAAGAACCCGGCTCTTCCGCTTGCCGTTAACCCACCATAGTCCGAGCCAGCGGCCGCGCTGTTTCTTTAATCCACCCGTTTGGTGCCGTTGACGCATAAATCCTCCTATGCG
>JBAWFY010000016.1:0-4064 GCA_049592335.1 Occallatibacter sp. | reverse complement strand
CTGTCAAATGAGTGGTCCGAATCTGTTTGAACAAATCCAGGGGGGTTAGGCCCGGCCCACTCACATGATCTGCACACTCTGATCCAGATTTGAACGTTTTCCGGAGTAGTCTCGCCAACAGCAATAGCCGAAATTGACACGGTGAATTTGTTATCAGTTAATGGGTCTATTTTCAGCGTTTGCGGGGTCCCAAGCATGTTTGCTTTATAGAAGCCAAAGACTACGGACGCTTGCGGTTCATTTGGAGTTACCTGCTCAATAATTTGCTGAGGCTGGCGTGTCGGAGCTTGTATGCGTGAAGCGGGAGTGAACTGCAATTCATTCTTGAGTATTTCTTTTAGATCATTGGCGATCTGATCATTCGTGGGTAATTCCTGTGCCCGCTCGATAGACTTAGGTTCGGTACTATTCGAGTGTGCGAGAGTGTAGTGTATTAAGCACCATCGCGCATAGCGATCTGAGACGAATGCCATTAATGCGGCTATACAGAGGAAGATAAGCAATCGCCTTCCAATTCGCAGCTTATTAAGCCAGTCTGCTTTGGCGAGTGACAGCGTTGCTACCAACCATGCAGAGACAATCGAAATAGATACGATCACGTTTACTTCTTCAGAGATCACAAGACCCACCAAGAGAAGGGTGAGGACAACGGCAAACGATGGAGACGTGAAGAAGATATACAGCAACTGAAGAGTTTTCCCAATAAAGGAGACCTGTCTTGGCCACCTTGCGTAGACATAAGTATGGAGGTTCTGGTCTGCCTGAAGAAGACTCGCCCACATGGAGACCACTCGCGCGAGAATTTGGCGCGTTCTATGTTGCCAATCCCACCCCATATCCCCCATCGTCTCACGGCCACTCCCTTGCATCAAATGACTGCAAAATTCAAGTTTTTGTCCGTTTTTGTAATTTTCTATACCTCGTATTACGTTGTGAGAGGTAGGTACTTCGCTTTCCGATCAACAGTAAGTGCGGGGCTACCTGGCTAACTCCGCTAGCCCCGCTAACCCCGCTAACCCCGCTCCTTCTCACTCCTTTTCGTCCTCATCTTCACCCTCATCCTCGTCCAGCTCCCCGCCATACGGCAGAACCAGCAAACTCGCCGCCAGCAGCTTCTCGGTCAGCCTGTCCACCGCCAACGGGTACTTGTATCCCATGGTGCGAATGGCCATGCCGAACATTCCGGCCACCTCCACCTGCGTATATTCCTGCAGCACCACCCGGCTCAGAATCTCGCGATCGAGCAAAGAAAGTTTGTTCAGGCACATCTCCACGTCGAGAACGAAGATCACCGCGTCCTCAAAGGTGCGCACCGGACGGCTCGACGCCCATCCCCGCGCCACAGGGTCTCCCAAAATCGAGGGCGCCCTGCCCACCTGCATTGAAGCGTACAGATACCTTCGCAATAAGCTTTCCGTATGTCTGCGGTAAAACGCCAAACTGGCCGGAGGTTTCGAACTCGCTGTGGGCCTGGATTCGTTTCTCGCCAGGGGCTTTTGTTCCCATCTCCGGCGCTCGATCCGCCATGCCGCGTGGCCTGCGCTCGATTCCCAACTTAAGGGCATCTGCAGAGCTGCACTCATCGCGCACCTCCCATGGCTTCGGCCACTGCCCAAACCTTTGCCAGTTGCTTACGCACCGGGCGGCCGCGCCGCTTCCGGCTCTCCGGCGTTGGAAACGTTCTCAATTTCGCTTCACATTCCTTGCAATAAACGCTCTCGTGCGTCTGGACGCGATACCAAAGGCAACCACATCCTTCGCAAACTTTCAGTTGTACGCGCACTTCCATGACTTTCTCTCCGTTTTGGTTTCCTCTCCCGATGGAGTTTTGTGTCGCTTGTTCCTCCCCGGGGTGTAGAGAACCAGGTCAGGCAGTTCAAATTTCTCCTCTTCTGGTGGAGGATTGCCGCCCGTGTTCTCCTGTTGTCTGTCATGAGCATTTGTGCGCAGATCCCGGAATTTCCCGTCCAGCTTGCTTCCCCGGCTCTCCCCGCAGGAGCGCCTCAAGGCAGGGTTCATGAAATGCCGGGACACAACAAGCTGAACCGGCAAGTGTTCATCCTCTGTGTTCGGAGGCAACAAATCGCCTCCGCTCGAGCCACAGCGAAAGAACCTTTTTCCCAAGATTCCCACAAACCAGTGCGTGATTAAGTAAACCTAATGTAGGGATATGGTTCTTTACCGTCAACGCATGGCCGAGCATTTCCCGCGGTCCGCTTTCCAACCGGCCAGTAAACGCTGAAAATGAAGGCAAACATGCCCTGATAGGTTTTCCAAGGGAAAGCAATACGCTCTTGTGCCTATTGCTGGCGGCGAACTTTCCACAGATGAATTTCAGCCAGATGCACGAGCGACTCCGCCTGGAACTGCTGCGCAGGATCCAGCGGGGCACACTCAGCGTCTCGCTGCTCGCCCGCCAGACCGGCTTTGGGCAGCCCCATCTTTCGAATTTCCTGCGCAGCCGCCGTCAGCTTTCGCTTGAGGCCATAGACCGTATCCTGGCCGCGCAGCGACTCACCGTCGCCGATCTGCTGCCGGCGCTGCCGCAGAAAGCTTTCTGGCAGGAAGATAAGAACGCCGGCACGGTCCCGGTGGTTTCGCACGCTACGGCTCTTCTCGAGCCAGTCATCCGCCCTTCGGCCATTCAACTGATGCTGCATTTGCCGTCCGGAGCGCTCCAGTCCGTCCGTGCCCGGACGACAACGATGCGCCGTGCCTGGCAGCGCTTTGTCGCCATTCGCATTGCCTCGGCAGACGCCCTGCCCATGGAGCCCTTGGTCTTGCCTGAGGCCCTCGTGCTCATCGACCGGCACTACAATTCGCTGCTCCCCTACCGCCCCAATCGCCCCAACCTCTACGCCGTCCGCCACGGCGCGCACCTCACTGTCCGCTATGCGGAGTTCCAGGCCAGCCGCCTCATCCTGCGTCCGCTCAACATCGCGTTTCCCATCCAACTCATCGCCATCGATCCCGAGGAATCGCCCAGCGATTGGCTCGTGGGAAGGGTAGCACTCATCCTCAACGAGATTTGAAAACCTCATTTGAGGCCCTCGCGAAGAGTGTCGCTCGTCTCCACATCCACAATGCATTGTCATCCTGAACGAAAGGGCCCCCAAGCGCTCTTCAGCTTGGGGGTAGTGAGTGAAGGATCTGCGGTTGCTCTTCAGCGATCTCAGGATTTCTCCAGAACATCGCGCCGCGCACTCCCGTAAAATCAATTGCTCGGATACCTTCTGTCGGCCAGGTCACGTTCGGCTTGGGCCAGTTCCTCCGGCCGGCCGAGATCACGCCAATAAGCGCCGTCCGTACGGAAGCCAAGAATCGTTTTATCCTCGTCCGCAAGGCGCACATACGCATCAATGATCGAGAATGCGCCCTCCTCGTCGAGCTCCGCGAAGATGCGCGGCGAGATAACGTGAATCCCACAGAAAGCCTGCGGCTGAAGTGGCTGTGAGGAAGTTTTCTGCGCGCTCTCAGATCTGGCAGCGCGGCCACGGAATTGGTTCTTGCTGTCGAACAGCAACGGCCGCGAAGTTTCGCGCTGCTGAACAGCAAGCGTGGCAAGCGCGTCGTGTTGCCGATGAAACTCGACGATGCGCCCAAGATCGATGGTGCTCAGCACGTCCACGTTGTGCACGATGAACGGCTCGTCTGCGCCAAAAAACCACGCAGCCTTCTTCAACCCGCCGCCGGTGTCGAGCAACTCGTTTTCCCGCGAAACTTCGATCCTCATGCCGAAGTTGCCGTTCGCGGCGAGAAAACTCACGATCTGGTCCGCAAAATGATGCACGTTGACAATGACCTCATCGATTCCAAACGCCCGCAGCCGTTCGATCGCAATCTCCAGCAGCGTTCGTCCACCGACGGTCGCCAGCGCCTTGGGACGGTCGTCGGTCAGCGGCCGCAAGCGCGTGCCCAGCCCGGCGGCAAAGATCATGGCTTTCATGCGGGCACATTCTCCCGCCCAAGCTTTTCAAGCTGCATATGCCGCAACTCGACCTCCACGCCCTCTCTGCCGCGCAGGTGCTCCGCCAGCCGCTCCGCCAGATACACCGACCGGTGCT
>JBAWFY010000015.1:0-7846 GCA_049592335.1 Occallatibacter sp. | reverse complement strand
TTCCTGCTGGATGAGCGTGGCGACCTGCGGATCGCTAAATGCAAGGGTGACGGCGGTGGGCTGGCCGCTTGCGACTTCTGCGGCGAAGCTTGGGCCGGAGAGCGCGCCGATGGAGAGGAGAAGGCCGGCGGGCTCGAGGGTTTCTGAAAGCACCTGGGTCATGCGGAAATGAGTGCGCTCTTCAAGGCCCTTGGTGGCGCTCAAGAGGAATTGCCCGTTGCGCAGGTAGGGGCGGACGCGCTGCAGAGTGGGGCGGAGGAACTCGGATGGGATGACGGAGACGACGATGTCGGCTTCGGAGATGGTGGCGCGGTCGGCGGTGATGCGAAGGTCGGCGGGGAGGGGAAAGCCGGGGAGGAACTGCTTGTTCTCGCGGGCGGCGGCGATTTGCTGCGCGAGCTCGTCGGCGTGGGCCCAGAGCGTGACTTGGTGGCCTCCGCGGCGGGAGAGCGAGAGGGCGATGGCGGTTCCCCAGGCGCCGGAACCGAGTACGGCGATGCGGCTCATGCGATCTTTCTGACTCCGAAACGGGATTCAGTGCCGGCCACGAGGCGGCGAATGTTCTGGTGGTGTTTGATGACGATGAGAAGCACGATGAAGCATTCGACGGCGAAGAAGAAGGGCGGATGCGGGCCGGGCGGGAAGATCCAGGCAAAGACGAGGAACGCAAACGCGGCGACGATGGAGCCGACGGAAACATAGCGCGTGAGCGCGAAGATGAGAGCGAAGGTGCCGATGGCGGAGAGCGCGGCCCAGGGAGCAGCGAAAAGGAAGACGCCGAATCCTGTGGCGACGCCTTTGCCGCCGCGGAAACGCAGCCAGCAGGTGAAGATGTGGCCGAGGACGGCGAAGAGGGCTGCGAGGGCTTGCGCGTCGCGCGTTGGGAGTTGGGGTGCGAGCCATGCGCCGATAAAGCCGCCGAGCCAGACGGCGGCGGCGCCCTTGAGAACGTCGAGGAGGAAGGTGGCTGCGCCGAGGCCTTTGCCGCCGGCGCGAAGAACATTGGTGGCGCCGATGTTGCCGCTGCCCATGGAGCGGATGTCCTGGCGGCGGAAGACGCGGACCAGAAGGTATCCCACGGGAATGGAGCCAAGGAGATAGGCTGCGGCGGCAATCACGATGTACGGAAGGATCACGACGCTTGTGAGTTTAGCAGGTGAGGTAGAACAGGGAATAGGCAATAGGGAGTAGGGAATAGGGAACGGCAAAGAGATAACTCCGCTGGCACTGCTGCTTCCTTTTAGAGGAGGGCTTGGCGCGCGGAGCGGACTTCAGCAGCGAGAATTTGCAGGATCTTGAACGACAGCGCCGGGTCGGATTGCATGAGGGCGGCGAATTCCGCGCGCGGGAGGAAGCTGATCTTTGCCCCGGCGCATGCTATGGCGGTGAGGGAATAGGGCTGATTGGCGATGATGCCCGGAAGACCCAGGAGAGAGCCGCTGCCCGCATTTACGGTGAGGATTGGGTCGCCTTGTTCCGAGACCATGCTGAGTGTGACGATGCCTTTGTGAAGGATGTAGAGACCGTCGGCATGATCTTCCTGTTGAAACAGCAGGCGGTCGTCGTCGCAGATGATCGGCGTGGCGCGTTGGGCGAGCGCGCGGATCAACTCCGGGTCGGCGAGGAACGCAGCGGGGTCAAGTGACACAGAGATGCCTTTCGCCTGAGATTTGGGGATCGCGGCCTTCGGCTTGCGCCGGGAAATCGTCAGATAGATCATTCCATCGAGGTTGCTTTGCGTTCTGTGATATGCGTCACCTTCCGATGTTCTACCGGGCAATACGGGTCCGAGTTCGGTGAGTTGTGTCACGGGAGCCAGCGGAGCTAGCTGGAGTTCGCGGAGTCAGCCCTGGATCTGGTCCCTGGGTTTCGGCAGTCAATTAGAGTAGAGATGGCTACGCATGACCGGGATTCTCCATAAGATTCGCACTACGCTCGAAATGATCAAGTGGGAGCACTCGATCTTCGCGCTGCCCTTTGCGCTGACGGCCATGGTGCTGGCCGCGGGCGGACTGCCGGGATGGCGCACTGTGGTGTGGATCGTTGTGGCCATGGTTGCGGCGCGATCGGCGGCAATGGCGTTCAATCGCTGGGCTGACGCGGACCTGGATGCTGCCAATCCCCGGACGAGCAGCCGCGCCATCCCCGCGGGATTGCTGACACGGCAGTTCACGATCGGGTTCACGTGTGTTACGGCGGCGGTGTTTGTGGCGGCATCGGCGGAGCTAAACCGGCTGGCGCTGCTGCTTTCGCCCGTGGCTCTCGTGGTGTTGATGGGCTACAGCTACCTGAAGCGCTGGACGCGCTTTTCGCATCTTGGGCTGGGGCTGGCGCTGGGACTGGCGCCAACCGCGGCGTGGATTGCGGTGCGGGGCAGCATCGATCCGCGCATTCTGGTGCTGACTGCCGCAGTCACGCTATGGGCTGGCGGATTCGACGTGCTCTACTCCTGCCAGGACTGCGAGCACGACCGCGCGGCGGGGCTGCACAGCATTCCGCAGGCGCTGGGAGTGGCGGCGGCGATTTACACGGCACGCGCCGTGCACGTGATGGCGTTCTGGGCGCTCACATGGTTCGCCTTGCTCTTTCACTTCGGGTTGGCGGGCTGGATAGGAGTGGGGGCGGTGGGGCTGCTGCTCCTTTATGAGCATTTGCTGGTTTCGCCCGGCGATCTGCGGCGGCTGAACGCGGCGTTTTTTACGATGAACGGCGTGATCGCGATGGTGTTTCTGGTGTTTGTGGCGGCGGATGTGTGGCTGAGAAGATGAAAGAGAAGGAAATAGGGAAGCAAGCGCGAGTCGGTGAACCGACCTCTGTCTTTAGAGTGTCGCTGCACGTGACCGCCCAATAACCGCCCCGACCGGCGCGTAGTAGCTGCCAAAAATATGTTGCGGGCTGCAGACTCAATATGGTATTTTCATTAAAAGCTTCACTTCCCCCATTGAAGCTTGATCCCCCAAAATTGCTTCATAACCTAGGGTTGCTTCACAACCCAGTCTGGGTTTACATCCTAGCAAAGACTTCGTGTTGAGAGCAGAAGAGAGGGTTCAAATGAAGGCATTGACGGCATTGAAGCAGTTGGCAGTTGTTTCCACGTTTGCGGTAGTCGCGCTGCCGCTGACGGCGCATGCGACTTCCAGCATCTGCGACGCTGTGGCAGGAAACCTGGTTTCAAACTGCGGTTTTGAAACCGGCGATTTCACCGGCTGGACCGAAGGCGGAAACTTTGAATTTACGCAGGTCGTAAGCGGCGCCTTTTATGACTACAGCGGCGCGAACTCTGGCTCCTTTTATGCAACACTGGGTCCGGTCGGTTCGGATGGTAGCCTTTCTGAAACGCTTTCAACGAGTGACGGAACCGACTACACTTTTGATTTCTACTTCGCCAGCGTTGGCGATAGTCCCTCGGATTTTTCGGCCTACTGGGATGGCACGCAGCTTCTTTCGTTAAGTGACCCCAATACAGGCGCGGGTTTCACCCTCTACTCCTATTCGGTAACGGGGACTGGCTCGGATACGATTCAGTTCGATTTTCGGGACGATCCAGCGTACACCGCGCTCGACGACATTTCTGTCGCCCCCTCCACTTCTCCCGTTCCCGAACCAGCCAACTTGAGCCTGCTCCTCCTTGGGCTCGCTGCCGTCGTTATGGGCCGTCAGCGCCTTCTTGCCAGACGGTAAAAACATTGTGAAGCAGACCCGGACCGGAAACGCTTCGTCGGCGCTTCCGGTTTTGCTTTTGCGCGTATAGATGGCTTGAAGGTCTCCCCCCGCACCTCATAATGCTTGTGCGCTGTATGCGAAGCAAGCGCTGCAGCCGCCGCGCCCGCGCGCCTGTGCTATTGTGCGAAAGGGAAGTCCACGCGGCGGTTTGTGCGCGCAGATGGAGCAAAAGAACAACGGCATGAAGATTGCCATTCAGGGAGATCCGGGGGCGTTCAGTCACGAGGCGGCGCTGAAGCTTGTGGCCGGCGCGGAGATTGTGCCCTGCGCGCTTTCTGCCGAGGTGTTTCGGGTGCTGGACGCGGGCGAGGCCGATGCGGCTGCCATTCCGATTGAGAACTCGCTGGCCGGCTCCGTGCTGGACCATTTCGATCTGCTGCTGAAGCACGACGTGAAGGTGGTGCGGGAGACGCTGCTGCGCATTCGGCACAACCTGATCGCGATGCGCGACACGACCGTGGAGCAGATCGAACGGGTGTATTCGCACCCCGTGGCGCTGGCGCAGTGCCGGCGCTTTATTGCTGCGCATCCGCAGATGAAGGCGATCGGGTTTTATGACACCGCGGGCAGTGTGAAGCAGTTGGTGGAGCAGGACGACCGGCACGCCGCAGCGATCGCGAGCGAAGCGGCGGCTGCGCAATATGGCGCGGAGATTCTGGCGCGCGATATTGAGGACGATCCGGAAAACTATACGCGGTTCTTCCTGGTGAAACGCAGTGCGCAGGCCGAGACCGATCCGGATGCGAACAAGATCAGCGTCGCGTTCACTCTGGAACATCGGCCGGGGTCGCTGGTGGCGGCGCTGAGCGCATTGAGCGCCATGGGCACGAACCTGACCAAGATCGAGTCGCGGCCGGTGCACGGAAAACCGTGGGAATATATCTTCTACGTCGATTGCCAGATTGGCTCTGCCAGCGAGGGTGAGGGAGCGCTGGATGCGCTGCACGCACACTGCGGCATGGTGAAAGAGCTGGGGCGCTATCGGGAAGCCAAAGACAGGGAGCGAGAGAGCTAGGGAGGGGGAAACCCGATGTGATGCAACGGGTCTCAGGCTCTCATTCAATTCCACGACAAAAATGCGGGGGATCGGCTTAGGCCGATCCCCTTTGTTATTTATCTGGCAATCTTCGCGCGAGGCTCTCGAAAGGGAACACGTCCTTGAAGGCCTTCTTGCTCCCTGCTTCTTAGAAGTGATAGGCAATGCCGATGGTCGGCTCGGAGATCACGTACCAGCGGTTCGTGGCGACGCTGGGAGTCGTTATCAGAGCAGGAACCTTCGCGACGATGCCGCGATATTCGGCACGGATATCGAAGCTGGGGCTGATCTCGTAGGCGAAGCCGGCGCCGAACAGTCCGCCTATCTCGGTCTCCTGCTTGGTGTCGATATTGGTCGTCCCGGAATTGACGATGGGCAGGAAAATCAGGCCGGCGGGTCCGCCTTCGACAAACGGATTCCAGTTCTTGAGGACGAAAGACTTCACTAATGCGCCCGACATTTCCTGAGTGCGGGTCAAGACCTTATAGCCGGGCCCGGAAAGTCCAAAGTTTGGGGACGTGTAGTGGATGCTGTTTTGATAGGTGATGCCGTAGTTGGCTTCGAGAGCGACCGTCGGCGTGAGCATGTAGCGGTAACTGGCCAGCGCGCCGTAAGCAGGGTTGGAGTTCACGTAGATGTCGCTGGTCGAGTACGCAAAGGGCTCAATGAGCCCAAATCCACTCAAACTGATGTCCTGACGGCTTTCCTGCGCGCGGGCGATGGTGACGGATGCGGCCAGTAATGCAACGATAAAGGCGATCTTCTTCATTCGATCCTGATCCTCACGACTTCTTGAACCATAGGGATAGCCAGGAGCCTGAAGTGCTCCACGCAGTTGCCCTGTTCCGCGGATGGGTTTCGGTACCGCTCTCAGCATTGTAAATGGCCGGGCCGGGGTAAGGGCTGACGGGAACCGGCGAGGCGCTGACGATAAGATTGCATGCCGATTAGACGCGGGAGGCAGGGAATAGGGAGTAGCCAGGAGCGAATCGTGAGTAGTGAATCGCCGATCCTTAGCAGCCGACTGAATGAATGCGGAAAGCCGAGAGTCTTCTATTCCCTGTCTTTCTTTAGTTCGCGCGCTCGACTTGGTAGAAGAAGGGCGGGCCTTGCTTTTCGGCCAGCTTTTTGAGGGTGCCAAGAAATGCTTTGGCGGCGTAGGAGAGCGAGCCGTGGCGGCGGCCGGCAAGGCGCAGGACGCGGCGGACTTCGAGATCTTCAATGGGAATGCGAACCAGATCGCCGGTTTCAAGTTCGCGCGCCACGGCCAGGTGCGGCACGAGTGCCACGCCGTTACCCATGGCGACAAAGCGCTTGATGGCCTCGATGGTGGGCAGCTCGATACCCATGTTGAGCGGAGTGCGATGGCGCTGAAAGGCCTCAATGACCTTGCGGCGCAAGGGCGAGGCGACGTTGTGGGCGATGAAATTTTCTTTGCCCAGGTCGCGGATGGAGACGCGCCGGGAGGCGGCGAGCGGATGCGCGGGGCTGACGATGAAATCCAGATTGTCGCCATAGACGGCGATGGTGCGAATTTCGGCGGGATCTGGGCGGAAGGAGATGACACCCAGCTCGAAGCTGCGGCGGGTGAGCTCTTCGGGGATGCGCGAGGCCAGCATGCGCTGCACGGTGACGTCGATGTGCGGATAGTCGCGGCGAAAGGCGTCGATGGCAGGGAGCAGGTACATGCAGGTGTACTCATTGGCGGCGAGCTGCAGATGGCCGCGCTCGAGGTTCTTCAATTCGTCGAGCGCGCCTGCGGCTTCGCGGCGCAGAGCGAGCAGGCGTAAGGCGTAGTCGCGCAGGAGCGCGCCGGCGGCGGTGAGCGAGCCGTCGCGCGCGGCGCGGTCGAAGAGGGTTTCGCCTACGTCCTCTTCTAGCTTGCGGATCACCTGGCTGACGGCCGGCTGCGTGCGATGCAGGCGGGCGGCGGCGCGGGAAAAACTGCGCTCTTCGGCTACGGCAAGGAAGGTTTCGAGCTGGCTCAACTCCATGGGATTGCCCTCGTAGCGGACCTGTACGTGTACCGTGGGTCGTGAACCGTGAACACCAGATTCGTGCCACCGTTCCGATCACGGTCTACGGCTCACGGTTCACTGTATAAGTAATTCTAATCCATTATAAAACAATTATAACTTTGCGTTATAATGGGCCGGTGGGAGAGAATGAAAGAGCGAAAAGAAGTTAGATTTTCCTTCGGCAGGCAAGAACATGATTTCCAATCATCTGGCATTTTTCGATACCACGCTGCGCGACGGCGAGCAGTCGCCGGGTTGCAGCATGACCACGCAGGAAAAGCTCACCATGGCGCATGCCTTGGAGGATTTAGGCGTGGACATTATCGAAGCCGGCTTTGCTATGGCTTCGGAGGGCGATTTTGCGGCGATCGCGACGATTACGCAGGCCATTCGCAAGCCGCGGATCACATCGCTGGCGCGGGCGAAGACCGAGGACATCGAGATGGCGGCGCGGGCGCTGCAGTTTGCCGAGCGGGCGCGCATTCATGTGTTTCTGGCGTCGAGCGACTTGCACCTCGAATACAAATTGAAGATCGGCCGCGCGGAGGCTCTGGACCTTTGCGGCAAATCGGTGCGCATGGCGTGCACGCTTGCCGACGATGTGGAGTTTTCGCCCGAGGATGCGACGCGCTCGGATCGCGATTTCCTGGTGGAGATGGTGCGCATCGCAGTTGAAGCCGGCGCCAAGACGATCAATATGCCCGACACGGTGGGCTATACGACGCCGGAAGAATACGGCGCGATGTTCCGCGAAGTGCGGGAGCGGGTTCCCGCGATCGACGAAAAGGGCGTGGTGCTTTCAGCGCACTGCCACGACGATTTGGGGCTGGCTGTCGCGAATTCACTCGCGGCGGTACAGAACGGCGCGCGGCAGGTGGAGTGCACCATCAACGGTATCGGCGAGCGGGCGGGCAACGCGGCACTCGAGGAGATTGCCGCGGCGCTTTATGTGCGCGGCGACCGTTTCGGCATGTCCAGCGGCATCAAACTGGACCAGCTTTATCCCACGAGCGAGGTTCTTGGCCAGCTCATCACCTTCAGGCCCTCCCCCAACAAGGCCGTGGTGGGC
>JBAWFY010000014.1:0-3728 GCA_049592335.1 Occallatibacter sp. | reverse complement strand
ACACTCACCTGCTCTGTGGGCAGCCAGCCATACCGGCGGTGTCGCCTGGCGAGCCAGGCTCGGGCTCCTCCGCGCACGACAAGCTGATTCGGCTTGAATCCGAAGTCGCCCAACACCGTCAGGAGATCAACCAAATGCGCGAACAGCTCGCCGCCCTCACGCCCGATGTGTCCTGATCATTCCGCGGGTGCAGGGGCGGTGCAGTATCCCCGTCGAGGGTTGTCGCGGTCGCCCAAGTGCGGTGAAGGACTGCCACACCCAAAACCAGAATCAACGGTAGTAACCGGGGACTGGACGCGCCCGTATATATCGAGCTGCACGCGGCAAGCGCCTTCAGCTTCCTCCAGGCTGCCTCGCAACCGGAGAGCCTGATCGAGCGCGCAACTGCGCTTGAGATGCCTGCAATGGCGCTGCTCGATCATAATGGCGTGTACGGCGCGGCCCGTTTTCATACCAACGCCAAGCGCAGCGCCGGACCGATTCTATGATTTGGTTGTGCAGGTTGCGATCATCCGGCCCGGTCCCATCGTCGGTCAGATAATGCACCCGTACATGCGGCGGCGTCAGAAGAGAGAAGCTATCACTTATCCGCACCCGTCGCTTGAGCCGGTCCTGAAACGCACGCTCGGTGTGCCACTCTTTCAGGAACAGTTATTAAGAATGGCGATGGTCGTGGCAAACTTCTCCGGCGCGGAAGCCGATGAATTGCGCCGCGCGGTTGGGATGCGCCGCTCCTGGGAGCGCATGAAGAATCTCGAATCGAAGCTTCGCGCGGGAATGACGGTGAATGGCATCGATACTAAAACCCAGGATACGATCATCCAGAACATCAGTTCGTTTGCGCTCTACGGATTTCCCGAGTCGCACGCAGCCTCGTTTGCGTTGATCGCGTATGCTTCGGCGTACTTCAAGGTGAAATATCTCGCTGCTTTCACTGCGGCGATTCTGAACAATCAGCCGATGGGGTTCTACTCACCGGCGGTGCTCGTGAAAGACGCGCAGCGCCATGGTTTGCGGGTGAAGCCCATCGACGTACAAGTTTCTGACTGGCCTTGCACCATCGAGCACGAGGACGATGGAGCACTCTCGCTCCGCCTGGGGCTCGGCTATGCAAAGGGCCTGCCCAAACACACGGCCGAATCTCTCGTCGCGTCGCGTTGCAACTGTGGGGAGTTTTCCTCGGTTGACGAGCTCGTACGGCGTGTCCCCGCGCTATCACGGAAAGATCTGGCGCGCCTTGCCCAGATCGGGGCGCTGAATCAACTCGATCAAATCCGGCATCGGGCGCGATGCGCTTTGGCGGGTCGAGCGCGCCAGAAAACCGGAAGGACCGCTCTTTCGACATGTAGGCAAATCGTTGCGTGA
Source organism: Occallatibacter sp. (assembly GCA_049592335.1). Classification (GTDB taxonomy): domain Bacteria; phylum Acidobacteriota; class Terriglobia; order Terriglobales; family Acidobacteriaceae; genus Telmatobacter. The sequence goes on along the minus strand of JBAWFY010000014.1, from coordinate 2,363 downwards.
AGATTCGGATGCGCTTCCCTTAGAGCAGATGAATATCGAAGAGCGCCTGGTTGTCGATTATGGCGGAACCGGTCTTACAGTCGGCAAACACCCCATGCATTACCGCCGTCCAGAGTTGCGCCTTGCGGGTGTTCTCACGGCCGCGGAGCTGCGGTCTCGTCGCAACGGCGAATTTGTGATGACGCCCGTCTTCGGGCGGCGATCTCGATTGGGAGTTTGCTCTGCATTCGTGCCCTGGGCACTCGGCCGGCATGGAGGTCCCCATGGCTAAGCAGAGTCATAGAAGATGTGATCAGCTGCCGGTCCTGCATCCCGATGCGCCGGGATAGATGTCGGAGCGAGTGAGCTGTTCGTCGCAGTGGGCGCCGATCGTGATCCGCAGCCCGTACGTCGCTTTCCCACGTTTACCCGTGATCTTCACGCACTGGCCCATTGGCTTCAACACTGCGGAGTTCGCTCCGTCGCGATGGAGTCAACCAGCGTTTACTGGATTCCGATCTATCAGATTCAGGAGGCTCGCGGCCTCGAGGTCTGCCTGGTCAACGCACAACATGTGAAGAACGTGCCGGGACGCAAAACGGACGTCTCCGACTGCCAGTGGCTTCAGTACCTGCAATCCGTCGGTTTGCTGCGAGCCAGCTTCCGGCCGTCGGGCGCGATCTGCGCTGTACGCGCTCTCTGGCGTCATCGCGGCAGCTTGGTCCAGATGGCTGCTGAGCACATGATGCATATCCAGAAGGCGCTGGATCAGATGAACCTGCAGATCCACCGCGTGCTGACCGAGGATTACCGGTTTGAGCGGATTGCGCATTCTTGATGCGATCCTTGCCGGTGAGCGCGACCCGCTCATACTCGCCCGGCTCTGCCATAAGCGCGTCAAGAGCAGCGAAAGCACGGTGGCGAAGTCGCTTGAAGGAGACTATCGACCAGAGCACATCTTCGCCCTGCGGCAGTCATTGGCAGCATACCGCTACTATCAGCAACTGGTGTTGGAAACCGATCAGGAGATTCAGCGCCAGATGGTCGAACTGGAGGCCGCAGACAACGCATTGACCAAGATGCCGAAGCGAACCAAGCGCCTGCCATACCAACGACAGGGGCATGAGCCGCGTGTGTTCGATCTTCGCCGCGAGCTCTACCGGATCTTCGGAGTTGACCTGACGAATGTACCTGGCATCAGTGCAATGACCTCCCAAACGATCCTCTGCGAAGTCGGCACGGATGTTTCCCGCTTTCGTAATGCATCCGCATTCGCCTCCTGGCTCGGCCTGTGCCCGGAAAAGAAGATCAGCGGCGGAAAAGTGCTCTTCACAAAGAGCAGACGAGTCCGAAGCCGCGTTGCCATCGCACTCCGTCTGGCGGCGCGGTCATTACACCACGCCAAGGACTACATGGGCGAGTTCTTTCGCAGGATCTGCCGAAAGCTCGGAAAACCTCAAGCTATTACAGCTACAGCTCACAAGCTTGCCCGAATCGTCTACCACCTGCTCAGCACACGAGAGGCATATGACGAATCCGTGTTCCACAAATGCGAAGAGCAGGCGTTGAAGCGTGCCGAGATGCGGCTCCGCAGGCACGCCGCTCATCTCGGATTCAGAATCATTCCGGCAGAAGAAGGTTGATTGTTCCTTGGGAGTCGGCTAGGCTTCGCAGATGATGTCAGTAGCGACTGTCCGCTGCCGGTATCTGCGGATGCGCTTGTATCGGAAGGTACACCTTATGGAACGGCCAGATCGTGAGATCCGGCCATTGATTGCAGGTGGTTTACGAGGTGGGATTTTTCAGTCCTTTTGAGACGGCAGCAGGTATTGATGCATCTGGTTGACGGCGCCGCGCTGACGCGCAGGTCGTGATGTATGGCCTGGGTTTCGGCCAGGTTCCTTTCGACGTTCTGACGGATGAGTTTGATCTCCTTCGCAGTGGCGCCCTGCTTGCGGAGGTTATAGATCGTCGCGAAGAGGGCGGCGATGGCGAGGGGAGTAATTAGCAGAACGCAAGTGCGATCTTTCATGCGACGTTCTCCTGAGTGCTTGGGGCGTGCTCCTGATGGAGCACGCGGTGGGCGGTAGCCCGTGAGATGCGGTAAGCTTTGGCGATCTGGCCGAGACTTAGTCCATGCTGGCGATCGCGGAAGATCGCATCGCGATCAAGCAGGAGGGCGGGGCGTCCGATCTGCCGGCCTTCGAGCCGAGCGCGCCGCATGCCGGACTTTACTCTCTCGACGATCAGTGAACGTTCCAACTTGGCGATCGCAGCGACGATCACGATCATGGCCCGGCCCAGCGGACCACCGGTGTCGATGCTTTCTCTGAGCGAGACGTATTCGATGTTGAGCCGATTCATCTCGTCAAGCACCTCAAGGA
>JBAWFY010000013.1:0-2941 GCA_049592335.1 Occallatibacter sp. | reverse complement strand
TTGCTGAGGAAGGTTGGAAAGAAGAACTGGATTCTTGTTACGTTTGACAAGAGACAGCGGACTCGGCTTCTGGAAAAGAAGCTCATCAGACAATTCAAGATACGCGAGTTTGTATTCACGTCGAATGAGATAGGCGACCCCGGCGATTTGCTTGTGAAGGCCAACCGCGAAATGCGGGCGATATGCAGGAAACACGCCGGACCGTTTGTTGCATCCATCTCCAAGAGCGGAAAAGTCTATTTCAGGGAGGGGAACGAGAGCGGAGAATCACTATGACACCAAAGCAAGCGACAAACGAAAAGCCAATCCCCCACATCCCGCTCCCGTTCGAGGAAGTGATGAAGGACGTGCTCAGGGTCAAGCCGCCGGAGAAGACGAAGAGACAGCGCCCCAAGAAGCACGAAGCGACCAAAAGAGTAACTAGCGCATGACTCGGAAGAGTCATCAGTGGGCTTGACCGCTGTGATAGGATGCTGCCCATGGATGCAACTGCTCGTCGCCGGACCCTTCCCAACTGGCAAAGCGCAAAGCGAGCGGCACAAAGTCTGATCGGCCGGGCAATGGATGCGAATCACCGCCCAGCCAAGATCAGGGAGTTTGAGTACGTTGACCCGATCTCAGATCAAACAGTTTATCTGTCAACCGGAGCACGCTATTCCGTGCTTCACGTCGGCAACCTTAAACTATTCTTCGACCGGGCGACTGGCAGATTTGACGGAACCTGCCGGTCACTTGAGGAGCGTGTTGAGGACGGGCTGAAGCTCCTTGATTAACTGCTCCTCACGAGCAATCATCGCAGCTTCAGTCTGGAACGCTTCCGCGTAGAACTGGGTGAGTCCACTTCCCGGCGGGTTGTTCAACCAAAAGGTCAAACGATCCCGTAAGGTGGTGGACCTACCCACATACGCTGCCGCGTTATTCGAATAACACAGGCAGTACACGCAGAAACCGTCGTTACGTCTCGTAGCGATGGTTGCTTTGTCGAAAGCAAATGGTCCTTCCATAGTTGTTGCCTCCTTTCATTCAAATTGACCCCACCCCCGGAATAGCAGGGACGAGGTATCTACCCCGGCGTGCCGAGGCGATCCGTCGCGCTTGACAGATTGGCAAAGGAGGCTATGATGGAAGTGGTAACCCGTCCAAGGCCCACAATATCTAGTACTCCATGCGGCGCTCCTACTATTGGGAGCGCCGCATTTGCATCTGCGGCTGCTGCTATATGGATTCTCCCTCTAACAGTGCGCTAATGCAATAGATACCGCAAGAAATCTGAGCTTACGAGGCGCAGAACTGGTGCAGAATCACTGCGGGACCGTGCGCTCTACGCCAGTTTTGGGTTTGTCAAAGGCATAATGTCGAGTCGGCTTGACATCAAATCGGTTCTGGGCTACTCTGGCATGGAAAGTCAGCTTTACATGGCCCCAACCATTATCAATCGCGTCAAGGAACTTCGCATCGCCCAGGGCTGGACCCAGGAACAGTTGGCCCAGGCCGCCGGCGTCTCGCGGCAGAGCATCAACTCCATCGAGCGCAACCGTTACGTGCCCTCGCTCGAGCTGGCCCTCACCTTCGCCCGCATTTTTTCCTGTCCCACCGATCAGATCTTCCAATTGGAGAGACCTTCATGAACCATCCCGTCCTCAGCCGCATTCTCATGCTCGACCACGTTGCCGACGAGAGGTTTTGTCAGCATCAACGCCGCTCCACCAGCGCTGCGGCCGTCGTCGGTACACTCACCCTCTTTGTCCTGCTCGAGTATCGCCTGCTCGTCGAACACCGCGTCCCCTGGGATCTGATCTCCGTGATCTACGCCATGGGCGCCGCAAAAGCCGCTTTTATGCTCTGGTACCGCTTCAGAAACTAACTCTTTTCAAGGAGGCCTTCCATGTGCCTGTCTTATCGCCAACTCGATTCCAAAACTCGCCGCATCCACGCCGCCGGTTGCCTCTGTCTCGCATCCAGCTTCGTGCCCACGCTCTTTCATGAGCACGGCGTTGGCCATCCTCACCCTGTCCTTGTCGACGGCCTGCGCTTTTTCCTGTTGGGCCTCGCCATTGGACTGTTCTTCTGGTCTGCGCGCCGCAGTGGCGGCTGCGCTACTCGTCCGTGAAAGGAACTCCTATGTCTCTGCTCGAAACCTGCAGTCCGAAAAAATCGTTGCCGCTTTTCATCGCCTTGCTTGTCGTGGCGCAGATCGACCTCGCCAGCGCCGCCGGCTGGCCTGGCGCGCTCTTGTCGCTGCTCCATCTGGCTCCCGCGCCGGACGACCTCTGCCGCGGAGCTTGCGCAGGGATAGGCACGTCCCTCGATGTTGTGGTCGTCTTCCAACTCGTTCGCATCTGGGCCAAACGCCATCTCGGCGCGCAGGCTTCTATACTGAACCAACGATGAACCTCCGCACCCGTTCTCGAGGCTTGCAGGAGCGCGCCGAGCGCTATTTCCCCGGCGGCGTCAACTCGCCCGTGCGCGCCTTTCGCGCCGTAGGCGGCGCACCGCCTTTCATCGACCGCGCCGAGGGCGCGTATCTCTACGACGCCGACGGCAACCGCTACATCGACTACTTCGGCTCCTGGGGCCCCATGATTCTGGGCCACGCTTTTCCGCCCGTGGTCGAAGCCATCGAACGCGCGGCGCGCAAGTCGGCCAGCTTCGGCGCATCCACGGCCACGGAGGCCGATTTAGCCGAGCGCATCGTGGCCTCGTATCCCGCCATCGAAAAAATGCGTTTCGTCAGCTCCGGCACCGAAGCTACGATGTCGGCCATTCGTCTGGCGCGAGCTGCCACCGGCCGCAAGATCATCGTCAAATTCGAAGGTTGCTATCACGGCCACTCCGACGGACTGCTCGTCAAAGCCGGCTCCGGTGTGGCGACGTTTGGCATTCCCGGATCGGCGGGCGTTCCGGAAGAGATCGCGCACCTGACGCTGGCTCTGCCCTACAA
>JBAWFY010000012.1:0-7213 GCA_049592335.1 Occallatibacter sp. | reverse complement strand
GATATCGCGTTACCGTGTCCTCCGCCCAATGCACATCTGCGGGCCGACGCGCAAGAAATGCGCAGTGCCCTCCGTGGCGTGTTTGCACAAACTGAATGTGCGGGTTTTCGAGAATGCGTACGCGGGTCTCCGGTGTGAGACGGATAAAAGGATCGTCTGCTGCGCACAGGATGAAAGTAGGAACGGCAATGCGATCGACGACCCGCGCGCTCGCGGCTCGGTAATAGTAGTCGTCGGCATCGCGAAACCCGCAGTACCGGGCGACAATCTTTTGGTCGAACTCGCGAATCGACCGAATCGGGCCGATGTTATCAAATTGGTAAATATCCGGAAATAACTCCGCCTTGCGCCGCATGCGGAGCATGAGCCCGCGCAAAAAACGCCACTCGTAGACACGGTTCTGAGGCTCATGAAGCGCATCGGCGCTGGCAGCGAGATCGATCACCGGACAAACTGTGGCAACGGCCGCAAGCAACGCGCTGTGGCCGGAACCCCACTCGCCGGCGAGCTTGAGCACGAGATTGCCGCCCATGGAGTATCCGACCAGCGCGACGCGATGGAGCCTGTACCGTTCAGAGAAGGTGCGCACCACCGCGCCCACATCCGCCGAGCGCCCCGAGTGGTAGAGCGTGGGTGTGAGCGCATCGCTGCCGCCGCAATTGCGCATGTTCATGCGGACCACATTCATCCCGGCGGCAAAGGCGCGCGTGGCAATGCCCCGCATGTATCGCGAATCGGACGAGCCCTCAAGGCCGTGCACCAGCACCGCCGTAAGCCGCGCGCTGCGCTCCGATTCCGGTTGCCAATGACAGTGGCAAAGGATACGGCTCCCATCCGCGGCATCCACTTCTACGGTTTCGGTGGTCGTGAGTAGGCGAAAGGCAGGCCGGGGAAAGAAATTGCCTGCGATCGTCTGCAAATGGCCGTTCGGCAGCCAGGCATGCGGCTCGAAAGGCGAAAACCATGCGCATGTTTCCGGGATTGCTGGTGCGGATGAAGGAGTCTGCGTCACAGGGGAAGCCACGACTGACACGTCACGTGAACCTTCTGACTCCATATAGATGAGGGGAAGCGTCGTCGGTACTGAAGCCGGTGTCATCGATCGCTCGGATGCTCGTGGCTTAAACGCAAGCCCCATCGACAAAGCTTTCGATGCCGCTTCTTTTCCTTGTTTACCTGCGGGAACTCCCGACCGTTCGCACTACCACTGTCAGCTTATCACCTGCGAAGACCCAGCCCGCCGGGGTTCGCGATCGCCATCGACGCTGCCCACCAACCGCCATTTGCCCTGGATGTCAACTTAACCGATTGAGCTGAGTCCATCCAAGACCTCTGGCCGGTTCCGCTTTCCACCGAAGGGTGGAGAATTACCACCCGGAAATCCACAGAAAACCTGCCGAAAAGGCAGCTTAACCAGCTGTTTTTTGACCTGGCCGAAGGGCTGTTTCGTGACGCGACAGCAGGGGTTACATGCGCACAGGAAAAACTTGCATCTCTAATTATTACAATAAGTTGAAGAGATATCCAGGTGCGTCATTTCACCCCCTTGGGCACCCAAATTGCTGTGCAGCTGCGTCCGATAAATCGCTTTTCTACGGGTCATAGCCACTTTTCGGGTTGACAGCCATACCAGCCCCCGTTTATAGTTCGCAACGCTGGTTACCACCAGTGTTTCTATCAATTCTAACGGCGTGCTCGAGGTGTGCAGTACGGCTACTCGGGTTCTGCTTAGGAGGCTGTATGCAAGGGAAGGGTTGCTTAGGAGCCAGGCCGCAGGTAGGCGTGGCACATCGCTTCCACCAAATCTGGCGAAAGGTCGGGTTAACAGCGGTGTGGTTGCCGCTCGTTCTCGCGATCCTGTGCTTGAGCGTTCCGAACGTTGGACACGCCCAGGTCACCGCCACGCTGACCGGAACGGTCCAAGACTCGACCGGCGGAGTCATTCCAAACGCGAAAGTCACACTGACCGATGAAGCAACGAAAGAGGGCCGCGTTGAAACCACCAACGGCGCTGGTCTCTTTGCGTTCCCGTCGTTAGTACCTGGCACATATGACCTCAAGGCCGCTGCAAAGGGCTTCGAGGCCAAAGTGGTTACCGGCATCGTGCTGAACGCTGGCGATACCCGTGAAGTGCCCGCCCTCTCACTCGCAGTGGGCGCTGAAACCCTCACAGTAACCGTCTCTGCTTCGGAAGAGATGATTCCCGTCGAGAACGGCCAGCACACCGACGTTCTCAGCTCCAAAGATATTGACACTCTGGCCCTCGAAGGCCGCGACACCACCGAACTTTTGAAGGTGTTGCCCGGTGCGGTTACGCAGTCGGGCGGCCTCACCAACACGTCTCCCACATTCAGCGATCTCACAGTCACTGTCGACGAAAGCTCGCTCGGTGCCGGCACGTGGATCAACGGCGCCATTTACCGCGGCGGCGAGTCGATCCTGGTCGACGGTGCTGAAACCATCGACATCGGCGACATGGCCTCCTCGCTGGTTATCGTTCCTCCTGAGATGACCTCGCAGGTTGCCGTGCAGTCCTCCAACATGAGCGCCGACCAGCCCTTCGGGCCGGTGGTGGTCTCGACCATCTCCAAGTCCGGCAGCGCCAACTATCATGGCGAAGGCTACTTCGATGCCCGCAACAATGCGCTGAACGCCAACGGCTGGCAGCAAAACAACAGTGGCACTCCGCTGGGCCCTCAGCACTTCTACTATCCCGGCGGCAACGTGGGCGGCCCGGTTCCGGGCACGCACAAGCACCTGCTCTTCTGGGGCGGCTATGAAAAGTGGCTGCAGAACCAGGGCAGCCAAAACGTTGCGACGTCGTATATTCCCACCCCCGCAATGATGGGCGGCGACTTCACGGAGGCCTCCAACTCGGGCCTCTGCCCGAACGGAATGATCTTCGGCTTGCAGGACAACGCCGGTGTCGGAACGCAATCGCCCAGCGGACCTCCAAGCGTCTCTGGCGCGGGTTCATGGTGCAGCGACCTTAGCGGGGCCATTCTTGCCAACGGAGGAAATGTTTCCACTCTACCTAACGCCTGGACAACCGGCGGCCTGACAGCCACAATTGGTGGCAAGGTCTACAATGTCGACGCTGGCCAGAAGTTCACGAACGGCAACAACAACGCCGTGTCTTACGTGGATACCAACGGCGCGGCGGCTTTGGCCAAGATCTGGCCGGCTGCAACCTCTACTGTGGGGCTTTCGGTATGCGGCGGTTGCAACTACTACCAGCCGGTTACCAGTGTTCCCAACGGATGGATCTATCGTGCTCGCGTCGATTATCAATGGGGCGATAACACGAAGGTCTACGCCAGCTACGAGCAGGCTTATTCCACTAACCTGGCTGGCACCATCGGCGCTCACCTCTATTGGACGCCAGGCAACTCCATTCCTTACCCTGGCGGCGCTGAGACCGAGTCTGATCACGGCAAGGTTCTGGCCGGGCACATCGTTCACAACTTCAACTCCACCACGACCAACGATTTCCTCGCGGCGTGGGCCTATGGAAGCTACCCGTTCGTAACCCCTGACCCCTCGGCGGCCTACAAGACCACCCTGGGCTACAAGTACAACAACGTCTTCACGACTCCGACGTTGAACATTCCCGCCTATTCCAGCGCCGGAAACTTCACCTTCCCGGACTTCTCGCAAGCCTCCATCTTCGAGAATCCTCCAGGAATGTATGGCGTGAAGAAGGAAGCGCCGCAATTCGCCGATACCCTGACCAAGGTCTGGGGAACGCACACCGTCAAGATCGGCGGCTTCACGCAGACCACCGATAACTGGCAGAGCTCGTTCAACTACGACCTGGACGGAAGCCTGGGCTTCGGCGCCGGACAGCACCCCGACGCCCTGCCGACAGGGCCAACGAACGAAGGCGTTCCGTACAACTCAACCGCACAGTTCGTCAGCGGCATCGCCACCAGCTACAGCCAGAATAATGCTGCGCCGATCGGCGATGTTGCCGAATTGAACACAGCGGCCTTTGTGGACGATACCTGGAAGACCTCCAAGCGCCTGACCCTGGAACTGGGCATCCGCATGGAGCACGTCGGCCACTGGTATGATCGCGACCACGTCGGACTGGCCGTGTTCTATGCCAACCGCGTACTTTCCGACTGGGAAGCCGGAAAGAGCGAGCCTGGATTCTATTGGCATGCCAATGACGCGGGCGTACCGCTCAGCGGCCAACCAAATCGCTTTGCTTATCCCGACGGTCGTTTTGGCCTGTCTTACGATGTCTTTGGAACCGGCAACACCGTGGTTCGCGGCGGCTGGGGCGTGTATCGCTTCGTCACCCAGGTCAACACCGTCGCCAACGGCCAAATGGCCGGAACCGCGGATGGCGTGTTGGGCTATAGCATCCCGGGAAGCCATGATGTCCAGCTCCAGAACATCGGCGGCTTGGCTTATCAACCCTGCCCGAATCCACTCGCAACTCCTGTGGTCACTGCGCCTTGCGGCGCGAACCAGGGCAGCCAGTACGGCCTGAATCCCAGCGACTACGGCCAGCCGATGACGCAGTCGTATAACCTGACCATCGACCAGAAGCTGCACTGGAATACACAACTTGAACTGGCCTACGTTGGAAACCAGAGCTCCCAGCTTGTGGACGGCTCTGAAGACATCGAGGCCAGCGACTTCAACGCGTTAACCGACCAGAACAAGACGCCGATCGGTGCCCTGTTCCTGCCCGATCCGGTCACCGGCCATACCGCTACCAACCCCGAAAACGTAACCTGCGACCCGAACTTTACGGGCGCTGGTAGCTGCATTTACTACGGGCACGGTATCAATAGCGGCATCAACGGTGGCAACACGCTGGCGGATTACCATCCCTACGGCTACGCCTACGGTAACAACTCCATCTACATGTATCAGAGCCGTGCGTATGCCAACTACAACGCCGTGCAGGCTTCCTGGATCAAGACCACGGGCCGTTTGACGTTTGACTTCAACGGCACTTGGGGCAAGGCTCTGGGCACGACCCTGCAGACAAACCCCTTCAGCCTGGCTGCAAACTACGGGCCGACGGCTGAAGATCGTCCGTTCATCTTCAACTCCACCTACACCTACTCGAGCGGCACGCTTCATTACGATAACGGTGTGCTCAACGCGTTGGGCAGCGGCTGGACCATCAACGGCATTTCCACCTGGCAGGCGGGCGGCTATGTTCCTGCCTTCCTGGGCAATGGCGTGCCGAACTTCGGCATGGGACTGGGTTACGTCGACCAGCCCGCGAACGCTAGCGCCGCAGGCGTCGGCAAGGGCGTTGGGAACGCTACGTACTTCGGTACGGACGCGAATCTGCCTCCTCTGCCTGTGCTAACCTGCAATCCCACCAAGGGCCTCGGCACTCACCAGATCCTGAACGGAACCTGCTTCACCGCTCCGGCATTGCATACCAATGCCTTTGGAGTGGCGAACGGAACCTCGAGCCCCGTGGTCAGCGCCAACGGCGGATTTGCCTATCCGTACATGCGGATGACGCCGTACTTCGACAACGATCTGGCGATCTACCGTACGTTCCACGTACACGAGAACCAGAGCGTGCAAATCCGTGCCAGCGCATTCGACTGGCTGAACCATTCCTTGCTCACCTTCTCGAGCAGCGGTCGCTACACGCTGGGTTACAACGTGGACTACCAGACCCAGGCGGTCACATCCACCACACCGACCACCTTCGGTACGATGGACGTCAGGTCCGCGCTGCCGTACGCTCGCGTCATCGAGCTTGACGCGAAGTACTCCTTCTAACCAGCTCCTGAACAAAAGCGGGAGGGGCTCAAGCCCCTCCCGCTTTTTCTTTGCCCCTGATCCAATCACGGTGCCCTGCATTGGATACGTCCTTGCGCGCCAGCGTTCTCCGATCATCTCGGCTCCAGGCCCCCTCTGCGCTGTGACAAAATGAAAACATCCGCGTCATCTTTGGAGGGTCCATCGGGAATGCGTTGCCGGCTGCTCAATTTTGTCACCTTCGGAGCCGTAATTTTCGGCTTTCTGGCCGCGTTCCCATTCCCCTCGCCTGCGCGTCCGCAGCAGGCGCCGGCAGACGGTTCTTCTCTCCAGGGTCTCTACAACACCGCCCTGAACTTCCAAAAGGCAGGCGATCTCGACAGGGCCGCGGAGCAGTACCGGCAATTTCTGGCTGCTGCCCTTGACGAGCTGGCCAATGGCCGCTCCTGGGCCGGAGACGAAGCCAAAGCCTCATCCCTCTTCGAGCAGGCATTAGCGCTCTCTCCCGCTTTGCCCTCCCTTCAACTGGACTACGCCAGAGCGGCTTTGCGAGCCGGAGACCTTAAACACGCAGAGGGGCTGACGAGAGCCCTCCTGAATCAGGATGGCGTGGAACCAGCCGTTCAGGCGCAGGCCCACGAAACTCTGGCCCTCGCGCTGCGCCGCATGTTCCGCGACCAGGATGCCCGGAAAGAGCTCGAGGCGGCAGTGGCTCTCGATCCCAACGTTTCAAACCAATACGAACTGGGTGCAGTTTGTCTGAGCATCGATGAAGAAAAATGCGCGGTACAGGCCTTCGATTGGATCGAGGCATCGACTCCGGACACGCCGGCGCTTCATATGACGATCGGCATGGCTTACGGGCAATCGGATTTCACGCCGCGCGCCGTCACCGAGTTTAAAAGAGTCATCGCCGAGGATCCCAGCTACCCTGAAGCGCATTACTGCGTGGCGGCCGCGCTTCTGGCCGTCGGCGAAGATGAGAAGACGCTGCAAGAAGCCGAAAACGAGCTCAAAGACGAACTGACGATTTCGCCCAACGATTTTCTGACCTATGCAGCGCTGGGCAAAATTGCGTTGAGTTACCATCGCAATGCCGAGGCCGAAGCCGACCTGAACCGGGCCATCGCGCTGAATCCCAAGAACCCCGATGCTTTTCTCTATCTCGGGCAGTTGGATTACGAGACCAGCCGGCTCAAAGAAGCAGAAAGCAATCTGCGCAAATCCATCCAGCTCACCACCGACGAATCGCGGAACCACTTTCAAATCCAGAAGGCTCATTTTCTGCTGGGGCGCATCCTGATGCAGGAGCATCGCGAAGCTGAAGCCCACGCCGAAATGCAAATCGCGCACGCCTTCAACGACAAGGCGCTCAGCGAAGACAAAAACAAACTGGCTGCAATGCTGCCCGCGAACGGTGCGGCAACATCCGGCTCTGGCGCTCCGCCTGCGCTTGCGTCCACCCCCGATT
>JBAWFY010000011.1:0-7727 GCA_049592335.1 Occallatibacter sp. | reverse complement strand
TCGGCAGCACTACCAGCGCGGTGCTGTGGCTGCATGCATCAATCAGGGCTCCGGCAGGGTAGCGGAATGGGTATCCGTCGAAGGGAACCTTCTTGTGAATCAGGTTGTGATTGTTAGCGATGTGGTGCGCGGTCCGCGGGAAGGATGGATGCAACGTTACCGCTTCCCCGGACGGGATTGAACGAACGATGGTGTCAATCGCGGCATCGGCACCATTGATCACCGCCACGTTGCCGGTGCCCACTTCGAACATCGACGCGAGGTCGGCGATCAGTTCTTTCGTGGATGGATAACGGCTCGCCGGGTTTGATCCAAACGGCGACGGCTCGTTGAGATGTGCGCGGATGGGTTTATGTGCCGTTATGTTCACAGGGTTCTCCTTTGTGTGCTTTATTGCGGATGCCCCCTGGGTAATACTTAAGGAGACCTCCGCCGTCCAGTGTGTTGGTTTCCTAGGCCCGCCACTGGACGGTGGTTGTTGGTCGGGGCCGCTTGGGTTACTGAGCGGCCCAAAAACCTAAGAGCGATTGATGAAGGTTTCGTCCATGGTCAAGCGACTCGTTGTTGCGGTTTATCTTCCGTCCCACGAAACCGCAAGGACGCAGACGGCAGACGCCAGGAAATAAAGCGCCCTCCGAAAATCATGTTGTAGCCCGTTCAAAATGGCTGCTCCGAAATTGAGGGCGATCATTATCAACGGAAAAATCAATTGTGTTCTCATTCGCAAAAACCTCCTTTGCAGTTCTTCTGCCGAAGCCGTTCCTGATTTCGCTGTGGCGGGCATTCTCATTGCGGCTCTCCCGGTCATCCCAGATGACTAGCGAGGATGTTATGGCCTCTTCCGTGTTGATCTGAGGGCGGTTTCATGAAGTTGACATGATTCTTCCCTGCGCCTCCGCGGACGATTCACACCCGTCGCTAAGCGAAATCTCATCGATATCGCAGGGACCGAGGACCCGCCCGGCCCTGCGAAAGCTATGCGAAGGGCATGCCACAATCGCACGTGTTTCGCATAAATCGCACACAAACTTCGCAGGGGCGATTGGTTAGTATGTTTTATGCATCCCCAATACCTTTGCTGGCGCGTACGGGGGGAGAATGAACCAGATCCAGATCATGCGCGAAGACCCCGTTGTGATTTGCGACGGCACGGACATCCGAATCACCGGACGTTCGGGGCGCCTGTTCCGCCTCCTCGTTCTCAACAACGGCAAAACCGTGCGCAACTCCTCGATCGCGTCCCTGCATGACACCGATGCGAAAAATGCGGCGAGCAAGATCAGGGATCTCAAGCATCATTTGGTCGGCATTGAAGAACTAATCGAGAATGACCACTCATTGGGATACCGCTTTGCTGGGGATGGGTGGACCATCGATGCTACCGCGTTCTGCGATGCCATCGAGGCGATGGACGGGAAGTTCGACAAAAAGGAGGAGCCGCTCGTGGACCCGGAAGAGGCCATGGCGGAAGTCAGGGCGATGGAGCGCCTGCTGAGCGACTGGAATGCCAATCCCGGAGCAGATCTCCCTGGGATTTGGGAGGAAAAATTCGACCGGCTCAAGCGCAAGGCCGAGGAACGCCTGCTCAGGGCCCGCCTTTACACACGGGATCACGATCAGATCCGCGATGCGATCCAGGAGTTGGAACGGCGCCTTCGCGCCAACGAAGCTGACGATCTGATTTGGAAATTCCTGCTTCTCGCTTACGACGCTCTTGGCAATCAGGTCAAGGTGGCATTCACATTGGACGCAATCACCCAGTTTCACCGCGGCTCCCCGCCGACTTCATTGCAGACGGTCATGGCCGGAGTGCGGAACGGGGGCGCAAATCCCTTCAGGAATCCCGTCGCTGCTCCGGCCATGTTTGAAATCGAGCGCAAGCCGCACTCGGCCGCGAACGCCGCCGATCAATCGTCGCTCTTGGCTTTATGCGCGACTCTCGGCATCACCATGGCATCCGCTCTGCGCCTCGAAGGTTCTCACCTGACGCCCTCCGCCTGTATCCGCCGCACCCGCTCGCGGCTTTACTTCATGGGCGTTCTGTCATCCAAATGGGTGGCAGATGCTGCCGTCCGCAACGAATTCAAACAGCTTCTGGCGCGGCTCGATGCCATCAACGGGGACGTCCGCTTCCTGATCATCGACCCCGACGGCGACGGTTACCGGCGCCTTTCCGAGCTGCGGAAAGGCCATGTTTCGACTGAATCAGTTGACAGGCTCCGGCAACTCGTCCGCGAGCACAAATGCTTCAAGGTTAGGATGTACAGCAATCTGCCCGCTTTCCGCATTATTGTCATCGACAACGATGTCGTAAGTTTCTCGGCATACCGTCTCGCAGCCGAGGCTTACTTGAAGACTGAGCGCGGCTGGGAATCCCCCCACGTGGTTCTCGATCCGCTGGCGCCTTACCCGCTCGCGGAGGCCTTCCAACTGTTATTTCTGGAAACGTGGGAAAATGCGAAGCCTTTGGAGGCGTTGCATGAATCATAGTCATTACGGAGTCGTGCTGGGTCGGTTTCAACCCCTCCACATCGGGCACGTCGAGTACCTCGAAGCAGCCCGCAATGAATGTGACCGTCTGGTCATCGGCATCACCAACCCCGACATAGGCTCGATAAGGTTTAACGCGGCCGACCCGAATCGATCCAAGTCTGAGAGCAATCCTTTTTCTTACTTCGAGCGGCACGAGATGATCCACGCTGCCCTTCGCGACTTCGGATGGGAGCCGAGTGCCTTTGCCATCGTTCCCGCCGATGTTGCCGATCTCTCTCGCGTCGGCGTATTTCTGCCCGACCCCGCGCAAACAACGGTTTTCATCACCATTTATGACGCCTGGGGCGAGGAAAAAGCGCATCGCATGAGCGATCTCGGCTACCGTGTTCATATTTTGTGGCGCCGCGAAATGGCCTCGCGGGTGACGTCCGGCACCGCGCTACGCACCCTGATGCGCCGCAATGAAGCCTGGCGACATCTGGTACCGCCCGCCATTGCAACTTACGTTGACAAGGCCGGCTTCGCCGAACGCCCAGGGATGAATCCGACCCCGGCAGCGGCACCGGAGGTCTCCCATGATTGAACTCGCGGGTGCGGGAACACTGGACCGCACCCATATCGGCGGCAAGGCCCATCACTTGGATCAGCTCATTGCGTTGGGGCTGAACGTGCCCCCGACCATCGTGATTCCCGTGGAAGAAAACCCCGACCCCGATAAACTTGCGGCATGGTGCCGCCGTGTTCTCGGCGTAGACAGCGAATGGCGTCTGGCGATCCGCAGCTCTTCGGTTTTCGAGGATTCTAGGGGCGAATCGCAGGCCGGTCATTACCTGAGCCTTCTCGGCACCTTCGACCCCGCCACCGTCGAATTGGCCATTGAAGAAGTCCGCCAATCGGGCCCGAGGATGGCAGTCATCATCCAGCCGCTTCTCGATGCGTCTCACGCTGGAGTCTTGTTCTCTTGCGATCCCCTCTCCTATAGCAAGGACGAACTCACAATCGTTTGGACGCAAGGCCTTGCTGATCGGCTCGTGGCCGGCGATGACTCCGGTGAGCGGATTCGCATCGGCGTGGATGGAAAGATCCTCGCCGGTGCGTGGCCCGCCTCCAGCTGCTCGATGACGGAATTGCTGCGCGGCGCGCGCCTGATTGAGGAGAACATCGGGGGGCCGGCGGACATCGAGTGGGTTTGCGACGCAGCGCGGCGGTTGTGGTTCGTGCAAGCTCGCGCCGTCGTTCTTCCGCCTCCGGCTTCGGTGTCTCTCGACAGCGAAGCGAGTTTCTCTCACCTCCACGCCACTATCCGGCAGCATTCCAAGATCCGGTTGCGCCAGCGCGCCCTGAAGGCAGGTGTTACGATGGCTCCCGCTCTTGTTGAATGCTGGTCTGGTAACGACACCTGCCGCCCAAATGCCAACGACATGTCCCCTTTCGAAAAGGCAGCAGGCGTCAGCGTGGTGCTGCTGCACCCTGAGCGCATCGATAACCAGATCGTTCGCGAGTTCGCACCCGTGCACGGTCACGATGTCGAATTTTTTGCCGGCTCCTGTCGTCGTTATAGCGTTCGGCGCTACCCGCGCGCCAAAGGTATCGCCCCCGCCAAAGAATCGGTCCTACGAGCGGGCCTGGCAAATTGCTGGATCTCGGTTGCAATCGTGCAGGCGATTTGGGATGCTTACGCCACTGGCATCATTCAACGCTCCGCGGACGGCTATGTCATCGATTTGGCGCGCGGACACTTCGTCCCCAAGGGCGTGGTGCCGACCTCCACCATCATCCTTTCGCACGATCACGATGTTGTGTCGACGATTTGGCGCGATCAGCCCAAAGCCTACAGGTTCATCGATGGACACGTCCTCACCGAGGAGCTCCGTGTCCCGCGCATGATCCTGGAAGACGCTGTCCTCAGAAACATCGCCACCACATTCGATCCGTTGCTGGACGCGTACGAAAATACGGCACTGGAATTCGGAATCGTCAAATACGACAAGAACCAGCTTGTATACCTGATCGATGTAGCCGAGGGCGATGCCGGCGGGATCGCGCTTGACGCCCAGCTGATCAACTCCGGCGTCTTGTCCAGCGGGTGCTGCCGCGGCCGCGCCCTTCACGTGGACCTTTCATCCATGGGCACGCTCGACAAGCATTTTCACGACAGGCCGGACACCATGGCCACCAACGGCGATGACGTAGTGATTTTCGCAGAACGCGCCTCGGTTGACCTTCTGCCTTATATTGGCGCTCCCGGCGTGGTGGGCTTCGTTTTCGAGCGCGGGTCCGTATTGGCTCATCTTGCCGTGGTCTTGCGTGAGAAAGGGATTCCCGCAATTGCCCTCGAAGACAGCGTACTGTTCGCAAAGCTGCAAGCAGACTTCGTGGTGGAGATGGATGCATCCAATAAAAATCTGGCCAAGAGCGAGAGAATCAATATAACTGGAGTACCCGATGCGCGCAGTGGTGTGTTCGTACATCAATCCTGATCTCGACGGTGTTGCCTGCTCCATCGCTCTTGAAATTCTGGAGCATCCGAAATGGAGCGCCCGCGTCTTAGGTGCTATCGACGCTGAAACTACGGTTGTTCTTCACGATCTCGGTTTCAGCAGCCCTCCACTGGTCGATAGATGGGACGCTGTCGATGAAATATGGCTTGTTGATTCTCACCATCCCTCTCAATTGCCGCCCGATCTGCCAGAATCTCGAGTTACCCGGATCACCGACCATCATCCCGGAGGCGATCCGAGTCGATATGCCAACGCCGACATTCAGAATGAGCACGTCGGTGCAGCCGCAACCCTTGTCGCGGAGCGGTTTCAGGAGTCAAAGGTCACGATTCCGGCCGGCTTGGCCATGTTGCTCCAGGCCGCCATTGTCTCAAACTCGCTGAATTTTCGGGCGCCTGCCACGTCACCAAGAGATCGGAATGCGTACGCGAGCCTCCGAATGATCAAGCCTCTGCCTGACACCCTATTCGATCGAATGCAAGAGGCCCGTGGAGCGGTTCTGCAAAGGGAATCGAGTTCAATTCTCCGGGCGGATACCAAGTGCTTTGAAACAGACTATGGTTGCGTAATTGTAAGCCAGTTGGAAGCTGCTGGTGCGCTCGAACTGTTGGGGCGCGCGGATCTCAAGGCCTCGCTCGGAGAGCTTGCGGAGGCAGCTCACTGCGCCTCCGCCGTCCTAAATCTCGTCGATACAGGGCTCGGTAACAGCGCGGTCCTGGCGACCGACAGCAGAATTGCCAACCGGATCTGCGGAGGCCTTCACAAACCGCCGGATGGGGACGGCGTCATCCGAATCGATAGATTACTGCAACGCAAAACGGACATCGTCCCTCATATTATCTCTCCGCGAAGTTGACTCGTCCAAACGCTCGTTCTTGAACGCGCGGCTCGGTGTACGTACCGCAACAGAACTGCTGAGTTTCAAAGAGTAGTTAGTCGATCCTGAAAAGCCAACGAAACCCCTATAAAGCCTGATGAAATGGAGCGTTGGTTGGTCTAGAATTTCCCTGAAGGCGCAGTAAATGGCCTGGAAACTGGGGAAAAACGATGCAACCCAAGCGCGAGCCGAAGCAGCCACAGGGGGAGTTGTTTCAGATAGATTTGGATCAGTTGATCGACATGAGCCATCCCTTGGTTCGTCTGGGTCTTTTTATCGACTGGCAGTCGTTCGAACAGACTCTGGGCGGCACCTATCATCCCAGTCAGGGCGCGCCCGGCATCTCGACGCGGCTGATGGTTGCTCTTCACTATCTGAAGTATCAGCATGACCTGAGCGATGAAGACGTTGTTGCCTTGTGGATTGAAAATCCTTACTGGCAGCACTTCAGCGGCATGCGGCATTTTCAGCATCGAATGCCGATCGATCCTTCGAGCATGACGCGCTGGCGCAAGCGGCTGGGCGATGCCGGGGCTGAGCAGATGCTGCGTGCGACGATTGAAGCAGGCATAGCGATGCGCGTGATTCGTCCCGCTGAGTTGAAGCGCATCAACGTGGACACGACAGTTCAGACCAAGGCCATTCGTTTTCCCACCGATGCGCGGCTCTATCAGCGCATGCGTGAGCGGCTGGTGAAAGCAGCACGTGCTGAGGGCCTCGCGATCAAGCGGAGTTATCGGCATGTGGGCCGCCGCTTGCTGATGCAGTCCAGCCGTTATGCACATGCTCGTCAGATGAAACGTGCTCGTGCCTGCACGCGCAAGCTGAAAACGCAGTTGGGGCGCATCGTTCGCGAGATAGAACGCCAGGTTGAAACGCCATCGAACAAACTTCGAAAGCTACTTCAGACAGCGCATCAAATCCATGCGCAACAGAGGCATGACAAGAACAAGATCTACAGCGTGCATGAACCTGAAGTACAGTGCATCGCCAAGGGCAAGGCGGGCAAGCAATATGAGTTTGGAAACAAGGTGAGTGTCGCGGTGAGCAGCCGTGGTGGATGGTTCGTCGGCGCGAAGAGCTTCACTGAAAATCCCTACGATGGCCACGCGCTGGCTGCACAGATGAAGCAAGTCGAGAGCTTGATCGCCAACAAGGTCAGCGAAGCGTACGTGGACATGGGCTATCTAGGTCACGACTACGATGGTGCGGTCACCGTGCATGTCGACAAGAGACGAAGAGGACGGACATCGAAAGCACGATGGCGATGGATGAAACGTCGTGCCGCAGTCGAACCAAGCATCGGACATCTGAAGAGCGAACACCGGTTGGAACGTAATCGGCTGAGGGGTACTGCTGGAAATGCGATCAACGCGATCCTGGCAGCCGCCGCGATGAACTTCCAAAAGCTCCTCGGAGCTTTTTGGCGCATTTTTCTGTTCTACATGATCGACGTATGGAACGGCTTGCTCACCATGGTGGGCCAGAAAGCCCACAATACTCAACTTCAATCGGCCTGAAAATCACTTTTTCAGGATGGACTAGTTAGAATCGAATCCTATCAAATCACAGCTTAGGCAGTAGTAGAATCCCAAAGAATCGGTCGGCATGAACACTCGGATGATTGGAGCAAACGAACGTGCGAAGGGTTTCCATAGGCAATCTTCTGTTTGAAGTTCACCCTCTAGGGCAGACGCTGGATGCGGCATTTGACCGCTCTACGAAAAGGTAATAATTGCAGGCGCACAGCCTCAGCTTGACAGTGAATTCAGAGCTGCCGCGTCTCTCATGCCGGCTCATCCTGTACTTTAGGTGCTGGGGAAATCGCGCTCTTTCCCGAGCAGCAGGATGTCAAT
>JBAWFY010000010.1:0-14927 GCA_049592335.1 Occallatibacter sp. | reverse complement strand
GCGCATCGCCCTTTGGGTTGAGGCGAACCGCAACGCAATCGAAGTGGTGAAGCCGCTGGAGCTTGCGTTGGAGGACGGCAATGACCCGATCCAGGGTATGGCCGCCGGGAGCATCGAACGCATGCGGGCGGCAGAGAGGGCGCTGAAGGAGAGCGAGTGGGCCGAAGAGTGCGAGAGCGTGCGGACTGAATATCCGGCACGGGATCTGTCGATTCTCGATCTTCTGCCGCCAGGGATCTCGAAAGGATGGGCGCTGGAACAGCTTGCGGCACGGCTGGGTGTGGACCGGAAAGAGACCATGGCGATTGGCGACAATTGGAACGATGTGGATATGCTGGAGTGGGCGGGGCAGGGAATCGTGATGGGCAATGCTGCTCAGGAGCTCCGCGCCATGGCAAAGATGCGCGGATGGAAGCAGACCCTATCGAGCGATCAGGATGGAGTTGCGGCGGTTCTGGAAGCGATGATCAAGAAGATGCGGGCGATAGAGGCATGATGGATAGATTCCAATCCGGACATGGATTGCAAAGGCGAGTGGTTCTCATCGCCGCGATTTTCCTGAGCATTGCGCTGTGCGCTCATGCTGCCGAGCGCGTGACGCTGCGCAACGGGTTCACCATGCGCTGCGATCACCATGCGCTGGTGGATGGGCACGTGCGGCTTTACCTAAGCGCCGGAGAAGATAGTTACATCGACCGAGTGCCGGACGAGATTACGGCATTCGAGAGCGTTCCCGATCCTCCCGCTGCCGCGGCGCGTGCCGCTCCGCAAACCTCGAATCAGACCGTGAAGCTGACTCCGACCGATCTGCAAGAGATGCTATCGCGCGCTGGGGCGGAGCATAATCTGGACGTGGATTTACTGGCCAGCGTTATCAAGGCAGAGAGCAACGGCAATATTCGTGCAGTAAGCCGCGCCGGCGCGCAGGGACTGATGCAATTGATGCCGGGAACGGCCGCGGGCCTGGGCGTGCAAGACAGTTTTCAGCCGGAGCAGAACGTGCGTGGCGGATCTGCCTATCTCGACGCGCTTTTGACGAAGTATCGCGACAATCTGGCACTGGCGCTTGCCGCTTACAACGCCGGACCGGAAGCCGTCGACAAATACAACGGCATTCCTCCCTACCGCGAGACGCGCGCCTATGTAGCCCGCGTGATTCACGAATTCAATCGCCGTGTATTGGCGCGCGAAGCCGAAGCGCGCCGCGAAGCAGTCGAGTCTCCAGCGTCACGCTAGTTCGCAGAACAGGCGTGGCTGCCTGCGCGCATCGGCCCGCTACCAGATTGATCCTTCGATCGTTTGTCGAGCGCCTTCCATAATTGCCCGCATGAGAACATAGACTAGAGTGTGTAGCACCGCAGTTTCTCAAACGGAGTTTCCTTGAAAAAAACCCAATGGATCGTGGGCTTCATAGCGCTGATTGCACTGGTAGCGCTGGTGCTCTGGGCCCGCACCCGTGTTCACTTCGATTTTCATATCTTTGCTGCGCAACTATCGCAGGCCGACTGGCGCTTGATTGTCCTTGCCCTGCTGTGTATCTACGGTGGCTTCGCGTTTCGCGCGTTTCGCTGGAGCCAGCTGGTGCGGCACACCCAGCATGTTCCGCCATTATCGCTGGTGGGGTCGCAGGTGATCGGATTTACTGCGGTGGCGCTGATCGGGCGTGTTGCCGATCCTGTGCGTCCGTATCTGGTTGCGAAGAAAACAGGTTTGCCGCTAAGCACGCAAGTCGCGGTGTACATCGTGGAGAGATTGCTCGACGCGGGTTCGGTGGCGCTGATTTTTTCGATCGCCATGTTCTGGGTTCCCGGCGACGCCATTCTGAACGTAACGGCGCACGCTGGCGCGCTGGCAAACCTGGCGCAGCACCATCGCACTCTCGCGTTGTTTGTCGCGAGGTACGGCGGGTTGGTCCTCACCCTGCTGGGCACGCTCTTCCTGTTCGCCATTCGCATTGCAGGAGGGCCAGTCGCGGCATTTTTCGAGCATAGCTTCGGGTTTGTTTCGAAGAATCTCGGCCAGAGCATTGCGCACAAGATCCGCGCGTTTCACTCTGGGCTCGATACCATGCGCTCTTTGCGGGATTTCGCAGTTGTCGCCGGCCTTTCGCTGAGCATGTGGATGCTGATCAGCTTTGCGTATTTCGAAACCTGCCGGGCTTTCACCGCCAGTCCGGAATTGGCCGGCATTACAGTTCCGAAGTGCGTTCTGCTGATGGTGGCGAGCGGTACGGCAAGTGTAATCCAGCTTCCCGTGATTGGCTGGTTCTCACAGATCGGCCTGGTGGTCGTGGCACTGACGGGAATTCTGGGCGCGAAGGCCGAGGCCGCCACCGCCTGCGCGGCCACGCTGCTGCTGGTCACGTTTCTTGGGGTCGTTCCGGTGGGATTGATCTGGGCGCAATTTGACAACGTGAGTCTGCGCAAGGTGACGGCCGAGAGCGAAGAAGCCGAGGAAGAACTTGTGGCTAACGAAGAGGCCGGAACGGCGCTCTGACGTTGGACCCGCAGGTTCAGTTTGCGATTGAGACTTTCAGGATCACGTTTCTCTGAAGTAGATCTGCGCGTCACGCCGGAAGAGAAGGTATGCGAACAGCGCAAACAGGAAGCTGTGCACGATCAGGTCAAAGTTGTGTGGATGAACTGCGCTGATCGCCACATGCGCAGCCATCCATGCCAAAGCAAGCCAGCGCGCCCAGTTTCGCGCGTAGAGCATGGATACTCCCGCGACCGCTGCTGCCGCGCCAAGCGCAATGATCCACACGGCCTCATGGCCTTTGGGCGTTTGTTTGGCGAACTCCGAGTAGTGCGATGCCGGCCCCAATACCCCTACCGCAATATAAAGCCAGCTCAGAATCGTGATCGAAACGGGGCGCTTTTTACTTGTTTTCATGGGCTGGGCTCAATTC
The DNA here is from genome assembly GCA_049592335.1 of Occallatibacter sp. GTDB lineage: Bacteria > Acidobacteriota > Terriglobia > Terriglobales > Acidobacteriaceae > Telmatobacter. The sequence continues at coordinate 12,019 of JBAWFY010000010.1, read as the reverse complement.
TTCTGGCTCATCGCTATCCAATCTTTGCGGGCAAAGCCGAGTCCACTCCATCCTGCGCTGTGTCGCCCGTGCTATTCGAATATTGGATCGTCTCCGGCCCTACGGCGCCGCCGGTCAGGATCATGCTCATCGCCTGCTCCATCGTCAGATCGGTTTCGATCACGCGTTCGGCGGGCAGGATTTGCAGAAACGCCGACGTGGGGTTGATCGCGTTGGGCACAAGCACCGCGGCCAATGGACGCCCGGTGCCCGCATCCGTGAAGGTTCGCGTGAGAAATCCGATACTCTTCTGGCCCACGATGGGGAAATCGATGAGAACCACGCGCTGGCTCGAGTCTTTCTTCGCCATCATGGAGTCGAGCAGTTGCCGAACCGATGTATACACCTTGGCGACGAAGGGCAAGCGCTCCAGCGCGGATTCAAAAAGACCGAAGAGCTGGCGCCCAACCACCAGTGAAGTGACGCGCCCAACGATATAGAGAACGGCGAGCGTGAGCAGGACGGCGAGCGCAGGCTGAACCCATGGATTACCGAACCAGGCGCGCGGAAAAAATGCGGCGAGGAGCTGGACCGCGGGCAATCCTGCCTTGGCAAGAGACTCAAGAAGAAAACTGAAGATCAGATAGGTGACGAAGAGTGGGCCGATGGTGATAATTCCGGCCAGGATGTTTCGCTGCAAGCTGCGCACCGTGCGGCTGACGGATCCTTTCACAAGCATCCCCCCGGTTATGAGCATAAACTCGATAGGGCCGAATGCGAAAAGCGACGAGACGGCGAGTACTGTTTCCAATCAAGGCGAAATGAGCTATATATGAGGATTGCCCGTTTCCTGAACGGGCAGAAAGCCGTGGAATGAACGAGTCCGCAGATTCTAACGAGACCGAAGAGCAATCCGAACTAGAACAGCAGCCGGCGGTGCGTCCGCGAACCGCGGGAGCACCGCTTTCCGAGGGAGTAAGCCGGCCCGGAGCGCAATCTCCGGCAGAGGAAAGCAGGCAGCGATTCGTCTCGCATCAGCCGGCGCGCGTGCCGGAGGGGGAATCGGCTAAAGCGCCGGAGTTTCCGGGTGTACAGCGCGCGGCCGGCATCCTGCGTTCTGCGCTGCCTTTGCTGCAACGCCTATTGCCATTGCTCGATGGGAATTTTGCAACCGTGGTGGGCAATCTGCTTGCGTCCCGCGCGAACGCTCAGGCGGCACGCTCATCGAGCAAGCTCGATCTTTCGCCCATCGAAGATGGCCTGGCCGAGCTGCGCTCGCAGCAGCACGGTCTCCGTCTCGAAGTGGCGGAGCAGAACATAGCGCTGAAAGCTGTCGAGGATCAGTTGGAATTGGTGCGCGAAGCCACCAGCCGTAACGTGCTCGAGCAGCAGGAGACTCTCGAAGATCTGAAGGCTCTTGGCAACAGAATCAAGACGATCGCCGTGATTGCGCTGCTGCTCGCCGCGGCCAGTCTTGCCACGACTGTGGCGCTGTTTTTGCGTATGAATAAGATGCTGCCGTAGATCCCGGCGCGACCGCAAGGGCTGATGGCCGCATTCCGGCTTGTCCCATGCAGAGAAATACCTTCTTGCCGAGACGGATTTAAAGTTCCAGCACAGTGTCTTCGATGGCCAGCCGCACATTGCCGTCCGACTTCGCCAAACGCCGTACCGCTTCCGGTTTATCGACCTTGGCTTTGAGCATCACCAAGGCTACGGGAACGCTGCGCCCGGCGCTCTTGATCGTGTCTACGGCTGTCGCGCGGTCGATGCTGCAGGCGCGCATCAGAATGCGAATGCCGCGCTCGACCAGCTTCGAGTTCTGCATGTGCACGTTGACCATGAGGTTTTCGTAAACGTAGCCCAACCGCGTCATAGCGCCGGTGGTGATCATGTTCAGGATCATCTTCTGCGCGCTGCCAGCCTTCATGCGCGTGGAGCCGGAGATGACTTCAGGGCCGACTTCAGCGACGATGGTGACATCGGCCGCTGCGGCGAGGGGCGTGTCGTTGTTGCAGGTGACAGCCGCGGTGCGTGCTCCGCGGGCGCGAGCATAGGCTACGGCGGAGACGACGTAGGGAGTGCGGCCACACGCCGATACGCCGACTACAACGTCCTTGCGCGTTGGGCGGCGGCGCGCGATATCGCGCTGGCCCAGTTCTTCAGAGTCTTCGTTGACTTCGACCGCCGATGCCAGGGCCTTCGGCCCGCCGGCCATGATGTACTGCACCTGGCCGGGCGCCGTGGAGTAAGTGGGAGGGCATTCAGACGCGTCGAGCGCGGCGATGCGCCCGCTGGAACCGGCGCCTACATAGATGAGCCTGCCGCCGTCGCGAAGGCTGCGCGCTACCTGGTCGATGACTTCCGCAATCTCAGGAAGCGCCTTCTTAACGGCTGCCGCGACCTTGCCGTCTTCATGGTTGATGATCCGCGCGATTTCGAGTGCGGACTTGGTGTCGAGACCCTGGGAGGCCTCGTTCTGGCTTTCCGTAATTAATTGTTGAAGCAGAGCGGCCTGGTCGTTGTTGCTGTCTTTTGTCCGAAAGCCGGCCGCCTCCTGCACCGTAGTGCTGGATGCCATCGCGTCTGTCCCCAGTTTTTATTGTAACTGGAAAATGCGCAAGAACAAAACGGCCTGAAGCCATTGGCTGCCCGGAAGCCGTTTAGATACCGCACGCTAAGTATCACTAAATGCATTTACGAATTGAGTTATGAAACGCTGGACGCACCTGTTTGATCAACTGGCTCCTCCGGTCGGGCCATGTGCGATTGGTGAGAAGTACGATGGCGACGGCCGCATCGAGATCGATCCACAGTGAGCATCCGCTATAGCCAAGGTGCCCGATAGAGTGCTGCGAGAAATACTCCCCGGAAGACGACGGCGCTGAGGGCGTGTCCCAGCCGAGGGCGCGGGAACTGCCTTCCGGTGGTTGGCGCTGGGCGAACTGCTGCAATATAGCTGCGTCGAACAACGAAGGCATCGTGTTGAGGCCAGGAGATTTCGCGCTGCGAAGGATTTCCGCAGAGAAGCGCAGCAGGTCCGGGACGTTGGAGAAGAGCCCGGCATGTCCTGCGATGCCATTGAGAATCCATGCGTTTTCATCCTGCACTTCGCCTTGAATGCGTCTGCGGCGAAAGGCCACATCCTCCTCGGTGGGAGGGATTGCGGGCCGGGCGGCAGAGGTGGGGCAAAATCCAGTGGCATTCATGCCCAGCGGCGCGAATATCTCGCGCTTTGTCCACGGGGCGAGGTCTTCGCCAGTTACGACCTCAAGCGCTTTGCCGAGGAGGATAAATCCGGGATCGGAGTACTCGGCGCGCGTACCGGGAGCAGCCTTGAGTGGCAGTTGAAAGCAAGCGCAGAGCAGTTCTTCGGACGTGGAGGCGGTGCGAAAGAACTCAACGTATCCTGGCAGGCCGGAGTTGTGCGCCAGAAGATTGCGGAGGGTTACTGTGTGCGCAGGATCTCCGGCAGCGCGATGGGAGACGAACTCCGGCAGGAGCGCATCAACGTGCATGTCAAGTTGGAGTAGCCCGCGCTGGACAAGGAGCATGACGGCGGCCGTGGTCGCCACAACTTTCGTCAGACTGGCGACATCGAAGACGGTTTCCGCTGTGACTTGAGGTGCGTGCTCTTCATACGTGAACCGGCCCAGCGCGCCCCCAAGAACAACCTCGCTCCCGGCGAGCACACCGAAGGCGCAGCCGGGGAAGGCCCGGGCGGCTATGGCTTCTTCCAGAACCCGGATGGCCGCGGCGAACCTGTTGGAATTCCCGGAGGACGATGCAACGCGGGGTTGGTTGTTCACGATCATCGCTTTCTCGTAGATTAACTCCCGCTGCTCGGGTATTCCCAAGCCGCCAGGCTTTTCATCGCGCGCGAAGGATTTTGGGCTATCCTTATGTGCGGGAATGCCGTCTATCCGGCAGGCGATAGATTGTGCGGAGGCTCTGTATGGCACGGTTCGGCGGATGGTTGGGAAACGCTTGTTTGGCGAGCCTGGTTTCCGTTGGGCCCGGCTTCGGTGTGGCCCAGGCCTCGAGCCAGCCTGATGCTGCGCCCGCAACCGCATCGACTGCCCCGGCTCAGCCGCAACCATTGGTTGCCGCGAGCGCGCCCGCGCAGCCAACCTCAGCCGCTGTGAGTTCCCCGGCGGAGGCGAGCTCTCCTCCGAGAAAGAGATACATTGTGCCTGCGGGTACCAAGGTCTTACTGCAGCTGCGAAGTGCGATCAATACACGGAGCGCCAGGGCGGGCGACGGTGTTTATCTCAACTCCATCTTTCCCGTGGTGGTAGGCACTCGCGTCATGATCCCGACGGGCGTTTACGTGCAGGGCGTGGTCGACCGCGTGCAGCGGGGAGGCCGCATTAAGGGCAAGGCACAACTCGACATGCATTTCACGACCATCATCTTCCCCAACGGTTCGGTGGTTGAAATCCCCGCGGTGGTCGACAGCATGCCCGGTGCAAGAGACCAGAATGTGAAGGACAACGGCGAAGGCACGATCGAGCAAAACGGCGACAAAGGCCGCAATGCCGGCGAAACCGCCGAAATCGCTCTGCCGACCGGCGCCGGGGTGGGCACAATCGGCGGAGCTCAAACTGGGCACCCCATTGAGGGCGGGTTGGCAGGTGTGGGAGCAGGGCTGGCCACGGTGGGGATCGTCACGCTGTTCACGCGCAATGCCGACCTGAACATCCCGGCCGGGACCCAGGTAGAGATGGTGTTGCAGCGGCCGCTGGAACTTGAGGAGGCTAATCTGCCGGGCGCGCCCGGGGCAGCGCCGGAGTTTGTGCCTGCCTCAGACCAGCAGAAGCCGATCACATCGCATCGTCCACGCATCATGTGCCCGCCGGGAAGCCTCGGCTGCGAGTAATCTGGATATAGATGCCGACCCTGCCCGACGATCTGACCGTTTCCGATTCCCGAGCGACCGCCTCGTCCACGGGCCCCTTGTCCTCTGCGAATTCTGCGCCTGCAGATCTGCGCAGTGCGCCGGGTTTCATGCTTTGGCTGCGCGACCTGGTCGTGGCCGCCGCAGCATCCATCCTTATCATTACCTTTCTCTATCAGCCGGTGCGCGTGGAAGGCACCAGCATGTTGCCGCGCCTGGAAGACAGCGACCGCCTCTTCATCAACAAGTTTGTGTATCACTTCACGGCCATCGAGCGCGGCGATGTGGTGGTCTTCCATTATCCGCGCGACCCGGAGAAGAGCTACATCAAGCGCGTGATCGCGCTGCCTGGCGACATGCTTCGTATCGACCGCGGCCACGTCTATGTCAACGGAAGGCTTGTCCGCGAGCCGTACGTTCCGCCCGAGTATCGCGATACCCGCTCTGTGTCGGAGCTGGTGGTTCCCGAGGATAGCTATTTCATGATGGGCGACCATCGCTCGATCTCGTCGGACAGCCGCGACTTTGGCCCGGTCGACCGCTCGCTGATTTACGGGAAGGCCGTCTTCATCTACTGGCCGGCGCGCGATCTGGGCGTGGTGCACTAAATCGGCGCGACGAGCCGTTCCGTGGAAAACCCGGCTTAATTTGCCGGTTCAAACCTGCTAAAATCGATTGAATCCACTCCTCGGAGAGGCAATGCAGGCGATCCTGGCGCTCGAAGACGGGCGCATCTTCCGCGGCCAAGGCCATGGGCACCCGGGCGAAAGCCGGGGCGAAGTGGTTTTTAATACTTCCCTCACTGGTTACCAGGAAATCGCGACCGATCCCTCCTATGCGGGACAGATCGTCGTCCTGACTAACCCCCAAATCGGCAACTACGGCACCAATCGCGCCGATAACGAGGCGTCCAAGCCCTATATTGAGGGCCTGATCGTGCGCGAGTTTTCGCCCATCAGCTCCAACTGGCGGTCGGAGCAGGTGACCGATGAGTACATGGAGCGCTATTCAGTGCCGGTGCTGGCCGAGATCGATACGCGCGCGCTGGTGCGGCATCTGCGCACCAAGGGCGTGATGCGTGGCGTGATCTCGACGGACGTTTCCAATCCCGAAGCTCTTGTTGAGAAGGCCAGAAGCATTCGTAAAATGGATGGCACGGACCTCGCCAAGGTGGTCTCTACCAAGGCCGGCTACGAGTTCGACGCCTCCGATCCGCGCAGCCAGATGGGAGAATCTCTCCTCGCAGAGGGGTTCATCCAAAAGGAACAAGCGCAGCGAAAGAACCTTCATGTTGTGGCTTATGATTTCGGCATCAAGCAGAACATTTTGCGTATGTTAACGCGCGAGGACTGCCGCGTGACTGTGGTGCCCGCCGAGACCACTGCCGACGACGTGCTGGCGCTCAAGCCCGACGGCGTTTTTCTCTCGAACGGCCCAGGTGATCCCGAGCCGGTCGATTACGCTGTACGCGCTATCCGGGACATGATGGGGCGCGTGCCGATTTTCGGAATCTGTCTAGGCCATCAGCTCACCGGTCTCGCCCTCGGCGGCCGTACCTATAAGCTCAAGTTCGGCCACCACGGCGGCAACCATCCGGTGCGCAATAACGCCACGGGCAAAGTCGAAATCACCGCGCACAACCACAACTTCGCCGTCGATCCCGACTCGATCAATGCCAACGAGGTCGAGCTGACGCACGTGGACCTGAACGACCAGACGCTCGAAGGCCTGCGCCACAAAACGTTGCCGCTCTTCAGCGTCCAGTACCACCCCGAAGCAGCCCCCGGCCCGCACGATTCGCACTACCTGTTCCGCGACTTCCGCAAGATGATGGAGGAGTGGAAGGGATGACTTTCGCAACGCACGAGAGAATCGGCATTTCAAAACAGCGGGGCTTTTGGCTCCGCTATTTTTTGGAGAAGGAACGCTGCACGAGCACGGTAATGCAGGTTTCGGAAGCTTTGAAAGGGCACGACTTTAGTCGTGCCATACGACGCGCAAGTTGAATGGGGCTTTAGCCCCCGAGGGAAGGTTTTGAAACCCGCACGCGAGCATGCAACCAACAACTCGCAAACCTATTTCGTCACCTCGGATACGTGGGAACGACGGGCGCTCTTTCGGAATGAGGCGTGGGCACGACTTTTCTTCAAGAACCTTCTGGCGCACCGCGATGACGCTTATCTCTTGCACGAATTTGTTCTAATGCCGGACCATTTTCATCTGCTCATTACACCTTTAATTGCACTGGAACGTGCAGTTCAGCTCATCAAGGGCGGCTTTTCCTATCAGGCAAAAAAGGAACTCGGATCAAACGCGGAGATTTGGCAACGCGGTTTTGCCGATCATCGTATTCGGGACGCTGAGGACTACGACAAGCACGTCCATTATATTCATCTGAATCCGGTAAAGAAGGGCCTTTGCCAAAGTCCAGCTGAGTACAGATATTCCTCGGCTTTTTCCGGTTGGAAGCTGGACCCCCTCCCTCAGGGGCTAAAGCCCAAGAGCATTCTGGAGACATCTATCGGCACGGCTGAAGCCGTGCCCTTTCAAAACTCATCACCTACCGAACATCATGCCAAAGAGGCATTCTTAGTTTGCTCCGGGGCTTCAGTCCCAGAGGGAGAGAAGCAATGATACTTCCTCGGATGCTTTGTATCGTCGCTGTCGCAGTTTGTATTCCCTTAAGAGCACAATTTATTTGCGTTCCAGGCACAAACTGCTCTTGCGACGACGAGAAGCTTTCGCCCAACCTCACACTCTTGCAATCGGCGAAACTCGATGGGGCGCTATTTGATCCAACCGGAACACCAATGGGTTTTGAGAATACATTTGTCGAAATCCGCGATCCCGGAAAGAACAAGGTCCTGGCTTCCGCGCTCGTTGATGGGAACGGTCGATTTGATCTTGGCCAAATTCCTAGAGGAACATTTCGCCTCATTGCTCTTTTGCGGCAGAACGGAAAAGTGCGGCGTCTACCGGGTTTCGATCAACCCGCGCCGCTCTCATGCCCGGTCGGCACGCAGTGCCATGTCACAATCTTGCTCAAGATTCACGGAACTGATCAACCATTTGAATTCTGTCCCCCGAAATAGGAAACCCGAAGACAATGCCACGCAGAAATGACATTCAGAAGATCCTCGTGATCGGCTCCGGCCCGATCGTGATCGGCCAATCCGCCGAGTTCGACTACTCCGGTACGCAGGCGTGCAAGGCCCTCAAGCAGGAAGGCTTCGAGGTGGTGCTGGTGAACTCGAACCCAGCCACTATCATGACCGATCCTGAGCTCGCCGACCGCACCTACATCGAGCCGCTCACCCGCGAGTACGTGGAAGAGATCATCCGCATTGAAGCGGAGATGCTTTCGAGCAAGCCCGGCGCGGGAAAGTTCGCTCTCTTACCAACGGTAGGTGGCCAAACAGCGCTGAATCTTGCCGTCGATCTTGCCGACACAGGCGTTCTCGAACGCTATAACGTCGAGCTGATTGGCGCCAAGCTCGAAGCCATCAAGAAGGCCGAAGACCGCCTGCTCTTTAAAGATGCGATGATCCGCATCGGTCTCGAAGTGCCGCGCTCCGCACTCGTGAACAACCTGCGCGACGGACTCGACTTCGCCAGCAAACTCGGTTTCCCGATCCTCATCCGGCCCAGCTTCACTCTCGGTGGCACGGGAGGCGGCATTGCCTATAACCGCGAAGAGCTGATGGAGATTCTTTCCCGCGGCCTAGATCTCTCGCCCGTGCACGAGTGCCTGCTCGAAGAGAGCGTGCTCGGCTGGAAGGAGTACGAGCTCGAGGTCATGCGCGACCTCGCCGACAACGTCATCATCATTTGTTCGATTGAGAATTTCGACCCCATGGGCGTGCACACCGGCGACTCCATCACCGTGGCGCCGGCACAAACGCTCACCGACCGCGAGTACCAGAAGATGCGCGACGCGGCCATCGCCGTCATGCGCGAGATCGGCGTCGAAACCGGCGGATCGAATGTGCAGTTCGCCGTCAATCCGCAAGACGGCCGCATGACTATCATCGAGATGAACCCGCGGGTCTCGCGCTCTTCGGCGCTGGCGTCGAAGGCGACGGGATTTCCGATCGCGAAGATCGCGGCCAAGCTGGCCGTGGGCTACACGCTCGATGAGATCCCCAACGACATCACGCGCAAAACGCCGGCGTGCTTCGAGCCGACGATCGACTACGTCGTGGTCAAAATTCCCAAGTGGCAGTTCGAGAAATTTCCCGGAGCCGACGACATTCTTGGGCCGCAGATGAAATCGGTGGGCGAGGTGATGGCCATCGGCCGCACCTTCAAGGAATCGCTGATGAAGGCGTGGCGCTCGCTCGAAACCGGCAAGAAGACCGGTGCGGAAGTTCTTCTTGAACCGCGGCGGCTGACGCAAATGCTGGTGACGCCGCGGCCTGAGCGCCTGTCTTACATCCGCTACGCCTTTGAGCGCGGCTTGAGCGTGCGCGAGGTGGCGCGCCTCACGCGGATGGACCCGTGGTTCCTGCACCAGATTCGCGAGATCACGCTGGAGCAGATGGCCATCGCAAAAACCACGCCGCAGGCGATCCGCGCGGAGCAATTGCGGAGACTCAAGCGCCTTGGCCTCAGCGACGAGCGCATTGCCACCGAATGGAGCTTACCAGGCCACGCAGGCGTCCAGCAGGTGAGGGAACTGCGCGAGAAGCACGGAATTCGCCCGGTCTATAAGCTCGTGGACACCTGCGCGGCCGAGTTCGAATCGATGACGCCGTATCTCTACTCGACCTACGAGGAAGAGGACGAAGCGCCGCCGACCGCGAAGCCGAAGATCATTATTCTCGGTTCGGGCCCAAATCGCATCGGCCAGGGAATTGAGTTCGACTATTGCTGCTGCCACGCGGCCTTCGCGCTCAAAGACGACGGTTACGAGACCATCATGGTCAACTGCAATCCCGAAACCGTCTCCACCGACTACGACACCAGCGATCGCCTCTACTTTGAACCGCTGGTGCTCGAAGACGTGCTCGCGGTTTACAACCACGAAGCGCAATCCGACGCGAAGATCGGGATGATCGTCCAGTTCGGCGGACAAACTCCGCTGAATCTGGCGCAGCGGCTGCGCGCGGCAGGCGTGCCTATCATCGGCACCTCGCCCGACTCCATCGATCTCGCGGAAGACCGCAAGCTCTTTGGCAAACTGCTTGAGGACTTGAAGATTCCGCAGCCGCGCGGCGGCACAGCAACGAGTGTCGGACAGGCGCTGGCTGTCGCGGAGCAGATAGGCTATCCGGTTCTCATTCGTCCAAGCTTCGTGCTCGGCGGGCGTGCCATGGTGATCGCCTACGACGACGATGGAGTCACCCGCTACATGCGCCAGGCCGTCGAATACTCTCAGGAACGGCCGGTGCTGATCGATCACTTCCTCGAAAACGCGGTTGAAGTTGACGTTGATGCACTGTGCGACACCGAAGACGTGCAGATCGCGGGGATCATGCAGCACATCGAAGAGGCCGGCATTCACTCCGGCGATTCTTCCTGCGTGCTGCCGGCCGTCGATATTCACCCCGAGACGCTCGAAACCCTGCGCGCCTACACGCGCAAGCTGGCGCTGGCGCTCAAGGTGATCGGCCTCGTCAATCTGCAATTCGCTATTCAGCGCGATGAGGACGGCAACGATCAAGTCTTCGTCATCGAAGTGAATCCGCGCGCCTCGCGCACGGTTCCATATGTCTCAAAGGCGACAGGCATCCCGTTGGCGAAGATCGCTGCGCGGCTGATGACGGGCCGCAAGCTGCGTGAGCTGTTGCCGGATGAGCTCGCCTCCGGTAAAGATCTCGGAACCGGCTCGCACTACTACGTGAAATCGCCGGTCTTCCCGTGGTCGAAGTTTGCCGGCGTCGATACGGTTCTGGGACCGGAGATGAAATCGACGGGAGAAGTGATGGGCGTCGCCCCAAGCTTCGGTGAGGCTTTTGCCAAGGCGCAGCTTTCGGCCGGACAGATTCTCCCCACAGGCGGTACAGTTTTCTTCACGGTGAACGACCACGATAAGCCATCGGTGGTTGCCCTGGCGAAGCGGTATGTGAATCTGGGCTTCAGAATCGTCGCCACCGAGGGCACCGCGAATGCACTTGAAAGCGCGGGTCTGACAACGGAGCGAGTCTTCAAAGTCGGCGAGGGACGGCCGAATGCAGTCGACCTCATCAAGGAGCGCCGCATCCAGCTTGTGGTGAATACGCCGCGCGGACAGGATGCGCTCTTCGACGAAAAAGCGATTCGCCGCGCCGCCGTGCTCGCGCGTATCCCAACCATTACAACGCTGGCAGCTGCCCAGGCTGCCGCGGACGGAATTGCGGCGATGCAAAAGCATAAGCCCGCGGTGAATGCGCTGCAGCAGTTACACGAGGCGAACGGGCGCTGACGCAAGTTGGCGCCCTTCGGCAGCCCACTTGAGCCTCGGCCGACATATATTTCCAGTTACTCACTTATCTAGTCGCAAATCGGACGGTTATATAGCGCAGCATTCGGGCATCAGCAAGGTAATCGAGTACGAGGTAAGATTACCTTGATGCATCGTCTCTTGGTAACTTGACTGCCGCTTGTGCCCCGCTTACATTCGGGCAAGTTCTCCCGCTTTTCTACTGGGAGAACTGTCTGGCGCCTTGGGAATTATCCGCACACTGGCTATCAAGAAGCCGCCACGCTACAACCCATTAACCGCATTGTAAACATCTAGGGCGAGTAGGCTGTCGCCTAACGTGAACCTCAACGCAGAAGCTGTCTTGGGCCGGGTTCAAGACCTTGCGCAGGCTCGTCCCGTCCGAACAATCTGCTTCGCAAATCCAAACTGTAGGTCCGGAGGATACTTCAATGACGACTCATGTGTCTGCAGGTGTTAACCGTTTACTCATGACGATGGCTCTTGTGGTTCTTGCTTTCAGCGGAATCTCCCAGCGTATCGATGCGCAGCAATACAGCACCGGTGTCGGCGGAGGAACGCTCAACTGGACGGTGACGTACAACTCATCCGGAAAGTGCGGCGAATATGGCGTACCCTACTCATATTGGGTATTCAGCTCATTCAACTTTGTCTATAGCGGAACGACTTATCCGCTAGGCGGCAGCGCTGATTACTTTAATTCTCCTGGCATCAGTCAAGGC
>JBAWFY010000009.1:0-7287 GCA_049592335.1 Occallatibacter sp. | reverse complement strand
TTCCCGACGTTTGCATTTGAAATCACCGGTGCATGGATCGGCTATGGGGCTTTGATCGCGTTCGGAGGAGCAATCTGCGGAGCGCTTTATCCGGCGTGGACTGCTGCGCGCAAAGATCCCATTGATGCGCTGGCATATGAATGAAGCAGGGACCAGGGATTAGGGATTCGAAACCGTAAACCTGAGGCCTGAAGTGAGCACGCAAACCATCCAACTGGTTTCGCTTGATGAGATTCGCGCGGCGGCGTCGCGGATTGCTTCGGTTGCGGTGAAGACGCCGCTGGTACGGGCGGTGTTTTCTGGGATTTCCGGACATGGAACGGGCAGGGAGATTTGGCTGAAAGCCGAAAGCCTGCAGCCCATCGGAGCCTTCAAGATTCGCGGCGCTGCGAATAAGATTCTGCAGCTGAAGCCAGAAGAGATTGTGCGCGGCGTGATTACCTATTCAAGCGGCAACCACGCGCAGGGCGTGGCTTATGCAGCGCGCCGGGTGGGCGCGAAGGCGGTGATCGTGATGCCGTCAAATGCTCCAGCCATCAAGCGGGCCGCGACTCTGGCGCTGGGCGCAGAAATTGTGGACGTGGGCGCGGCTTCTAGCGAGCGGCTGGCCGTGGCCGAAGAGCTGGTGCGCGAGCACGGGTACGTCGTGATTCCGCCATACGACGACGAGCAGATTATTGCCGGGCAAGCGACCTGCGGGCTGGAGATTATGGAAGAGCTGCAGGATGTCGATCTGGTGGTTGCACCGGTTTCGGGAGGCGGACTGCTGGGCGGAGTGGCTGCGGCGGTGAAGCAGCTGAACGAGAAAACAAAAGTCCTTGGCGTTGAACCAGAGCTTGCGGGCGACACGGCGGAGAGTTTTCGCGCGGGCAAGATCGTGACCTGGCCGGCAGAGCTTGTGAGCCGGACGATTGCCGACGGCCTGCGCACGCAAAGCGTCGGGGTGCGCAACTTTGCCCACCTGCAGGCATTTGTCGATGGCGTCGTGACCGTAAGCGAAGGCGAGATCCGCGCTGCCATGCGCGCCATCGTTGCAGCTACGCGCCTGGTTCCCGAACCGAGTGGGGCGGTAGCGGCGGCGGCGCTGCTCTTTCACGGGGACGAGTTGCCGGTTTACAAGAAAGCCGTGGCGGTGGTCAGCGGTGGCAACGTGGAGCCGGCGATGCTGGCGGAAGTTTTGATGGAGAAAGGAACCTGAACCGATGGCCCCTCCATTCGAACCATTACAGATCGGCGCTCTTGTGTTTCCGAATATCGATCAGGCCGACCTGACTGGTCCGTTCGAGGTTCTCGCCAATTTGCCCAACTCTTCCTTTCATCTCCTGTGGAAGGAAACCACGCCGGTGCGGGATATGAAAGGGCTGGTGCTGACGCCCGACTTGATGTTGTCGGAGTGCCCGCCGCTCGATGTACTCATCGTCCCAGGCGGGCGCGGCCAGGAAGCGTTGATGGACGACAATGTTGTGCTTGCATTCGTTAGCGAACAAGCTGCCCAAGTCACATACATTCTCTCGGTCTGCACGGGAGCCCTGCTGTGCGGGGCGGCTGGGTTGCTGCGCGGCAGAAAGGCCACTACGCATTGGGCGTCTCACCATCTGCTGCCGTATTTTGGGGCGATTCCGGTGGATGAACGGGTGGTCGTGGATGGCAATCTCATCACGGCTGCCGGAGTGACTTCCGGAATCGACGGGGCGCTGCGGGTTGCGGCCCTTCTGCGTGGCGACAAAGTGGCGCAAACGATTCAGCTTTGCCTGGAATATGATCCGCAACCGCCCTTTCCGGGCGGCTCACCACAAAAAGCGCCGAGCGAATTGGTGGAAGCCGCGCGAGCCATCTACCGTCCACTGACGGAGACTCGTCTAATCAGTGCGAAGCGGGCCGCCACCCAGCTCGGAATCAACGTGGAGTAACGCCGTGACCTATGATGTGCTGACGCACCGAATGTTCAGGATTCGCGCTGTCGTACTTGGGCTAATGATGACCTTTATCGCATGGCCCGCGAGCGCCGATAAAAAACCCGAGCAGCAGGTGAAACCGATGGCCGGACCGCGCGCCACGGCCCTGCGCATTACGCCGCTCTATATCTCGCCCTCAACGAGCGCGCAAAAAGTGGACAGGGTGCAGATCGGGCGCGAGATGGTGGTGGCGGAGAAGAGCGGCGCGTGGATGCGTGTCTTCGCCAACACAGATATCGAGGAGCAGCACAGCGACAAGGACGAACCCCTGGTGGGCAGCGACGAAACTACGCCGCCCATTTCGGGATGGATCGAAGCCAAGGGTGTGGTGGAGGAGACGACGCCCAATGGCAACGCGATTGTGATGGGCGCGGCGGCCAAACAGGAAGCCGAGGCCTCGGATCCGCGCGGGGCGGCCAACGCGGCCCAGAGCGCGCGGCTGCTCTATCGCCGGGTCGTGGAGATGTTTCCGAACTCGCCGCTGGCGCCAGAAGCCGCGTGGCGCGCGGCCGATATCCAATGGCAGATCGAGCGCGCAGACACCGCGAATCTGCCCTCGGCGCATGAGAGGAGCCCCGATTACCGCCAGCTGATGGATGAAGACGCGCTGCATAAGATAATCAAGAATTATCCAAAGACGAAATGGGCGGCGCTGGCGGCCTATGACCTGATCGACAACAAACTGTGCGGCGACTGGCAAGGCTCGGAAAAATGTCCGGAGAAAGAGTCGGAGCTCTACATCAAATATGCGGACGAATATCCCGACGGGCCGCGCACGGCGCATGCGTTGTACGAGGCCGTTTACCGGCTTGCGGTGCTCAAAGACATGTATGCCGCCGACGGGGACGACCACAAGAGCAACGACGCGCACAATCAGGCGCGCGCCGTTGCCGCGCAATTGAAAGCGCATTTTCCGGATTCCGACTATACGTACCGGGCTGGCGCGCTGGTGTACAAATTGGATGAGGGCGTACCTGTCTACGGCATCGACCGGGAGTGAAGCTTGAGGGTTTCCGGCGTGCAGGGCGGGTGTGCCGTTCGGTACGTATCCCCATTGGCCTGGAGTTCGCTTGAACCCGTATGTTTTGTCCATTCTTTTGGGAATTGTGGAAGGCCTGACCGAGTTTTTGCCGGTCAGTTCGACGGCACACCTGCGCATTACCGAAGCGCTAATGAGAATCCCGCTCGACAACAGCGTCTGCGGCGGGAACGCGGGCTGCTTCCAGGATGTCGCGTACTGGGACATGTACACGATCGTCATCCAGGTGGGTGCGATCCTTGCGCTGTGCCTGCTCTTCACCGAGCGCATCGTGAACTTCATGCGCACGTTTCCGCGGGGCGAAAAAGGCGACCGCAACTGGCTCACGCATCCAATCTCATTCACGCTGATTGCTTTTGGCGTGACCTCGGTGTTCGCCCTGGCGCTGCGCAAGTGGAGCGAGAAGAACCTGGGCAGCCTAAAAGCGATTGCAATTGCGTTGCTCGTAGGCGGCATCGTGATGTGGATTGTGGATGCATGGAGCAACCGCGTGGAGCCGAATACCACGCATGTGGAAGAGATGACGCTTCCGCAAGCCATCTGGATCGGTTTTTGCCAAATGTTTTCGGCGGTTTTTCCCGGAACTTCGCGCTCCATGTCGACGATCGCAGCGGGACAGCTCGCCGGCCTTGACCGTCCAACGGCGCTCGAATTCAGTTTTCTGCTCTCGATTCCCACAATGGTCGCGGCCACGGGCTGGGATCTGATCCACGAGATCCACGGCAAGAAGACCGTCGGCGTTGGCCAAGTGGCAGCTGCGCATGTGGTGATGAATTCGGAGCGGTGGATCGTGCTGCTGATCGGTACGGTGGTTTCCTTCATCGTGGCGTTCGGAGTGGTGGAGTGGTTCCTCGCCTGGGTGCGCAAGCACGGATTTACGATGTTCGCGATTTACCGCATCCTGCTCGGGATTGCACTGCTGATCTGGGGAGCGAAGTACTTCGGCGGGTGAACGGAGGTTACCCGTTCTTTGTTACTGCCGGATCGTTCGATTGGCACAATTGTTGTATGAAAGGCACGTAGCGGAAATGCGTGCATCCGAGTAGACTTACAACTAGTCTCCCCACGATTAACTTCATTAACAGCTTTCCCCGTTGCAAGAGGAGAATACTGCGTGAACAGATCGACTCGTCACACGTTGGGCTGCGCCGCCTTGGCCTGTTTATTGAACCTTGGTACGGCCGGTGCTTCGACGTTAACCGCTTACCTTTCGGCTCCGGGCGAAGTGGCCACTGAGATCAACGGGGCCACGACGGAAACCTTCAACGAAGTTCCGCTGGTGGGCAACCAATACAACAGCAATACGCTGGTATCGCCGATCGGAACGTACGTTGGCAACAGCACCCGCATTCCGATTATTGCTGCCGATCAGTACGGCGGAGCTAATGGCAGCCAGTATATGTATGTGGGAACGCGCACGGGCGGCGATTCCACCTCTGTGACACTGACTCTCAATTCCCCGGCCGATTATTTTGGGTTCTGGTGGTCGGCAGGCGATCCGGCGAATGAGATCCAGGTCTATTCCGACGGCACGCTAGTTGCGACCTTCACAACCGCATCGCTCACTTCGTTTTTGTCGACTCCGACGGTGACCTCGCTGGGCGGAGCACAGTACGTCAGTAGCAGCTATTACGGCAATCCGAATGCAGGCACATTTAACGGCGACGACGCAGCGGAGCCCTTCGCCTATGTGAATCTGGTTGCCACTGGATTTACATTCAACCAGATTGTTTTGACCAACGATGCTTCCTCTGGGTTCGAGAACGACAACAACAGCATCTATGGCGGGTCGCTCGACATTCCGAGGGACTATACCTCGTTTGTCAAAGTAGAAGATATTCCCGTGAACACGCCGGTCCCGGAGCCCAACTACACGCTGCTGATGGGCGTGATTCTGGCCGCAGCCGCATTTTGGAAACTGCGCGCCGCTCGCGTGCCGGTTGCGTAAATCGCGCAGGCGCTTAGGGCTTAAGATTGGAATGGCCCGGACTTCAAGGTCCGGGCCTCTTTGCGTTTTGACCTATCGCGAGCGGCGTTTTGCGGTTAATCCCCGTGATTCCCCCTGGGCCGGTTGGGGGCTTAGCGGGCCTTGCAGACGCCGATAATAGGAAGTGCTCTGGGACGTTTTCCCAGTCGCCGGCTTTGTGTGCTGCCGGAGGCGGGGACCGCCCTCATCATGAAGCCCATCCGGATTGTTCTTGCGCCCACGCGCAGCCGCCCCGCGAATATCTTTCTAGGGATGGTGCTGCTGCTGTGCGCGCTGCTTCTCTTCCTCGCCCTGGCCACCTATCACGCCTCCGATCCCTCGCTGAACACGGCGACGGCAACGGCCACACCGCGCAACTGGATCGGTCTGTTCGGCGCATACACGAGCGATGTGCTGCTGCAAGCTATGGGAATTGCAGCCTTTCTAATTCCGTTTTGGATGTGCGGCGTGGGCTGGACCTGGATGCGCTCGCGGCCCAGCGGCTCGGCAATTCTGCGCGGGATCGGAGCTGTGCTTTCGCTCGCATTTTTTCCCGCGTTGCTGGGCTTGCTGCCGTGGCATTGGCGCTGGATGCACGTGGTTCCGATCGAAGGCGTGGTGGGCAGGCTGATGGCGGGCCTGCTGGTGGTTTATCTGAATCTGCAGGGAGCATGGGTGGTGGCGCTGGTGCTGGCCGCCGGCGGACTTTACCTGGCCTCGGATATCAGCTTTTCGGCGATGCGCGAACGCGCCCAGGGGCTTTGGACGCGCTACTGCGAGTGGCGCGAACGGCGGCGCGATCTGCGCGAAGAAGAGGAAGAACTGGAGGCACGGAGCAACGCGTTGCGCGCCGAACAGAAAGTGCCCGTGCCATTTGCGCAGTTCGATGCGGCGCAGAATCCTGCGATTGAACTGGATCCGGCCGCAAAGAAGCCGAACCGTTTTCTCGCCTTTTTCATGCGCAAGCGCACGCCCAAACAGGACCCGATCGACGACATTCCTGCGTATCAGCGCGCCGAGTTGCAGCCGCTGAGGGAAGAGCCGGTGCCTGTAGGGAGGGCCGATGCGGCGAATGGTGCGGTGCCTCCGCGCCGGACCAGCATTTGGGAGCGCAGCGAAGCGGGACACGGCCCTGCTGCAAGCAACCCGGCCGCAGCAGCAGTCACGGCAGCACCTGCGACGATTGCGCCGGTCGCAATGCGAGCAGAAGCGAAGGCGCCTGTCGATCCATGGGCGAACGAACGACGGGCGAACGAGCGCCCGGCTTCCGCGGCCGCGGCACCGGAGCACTCGGGCGAAATTGCGATTCACAGCCGCGCCGATGCGGAGACGCCGTCCGCGACTGTCGCGCCCAAGCACGTGAGCGGCTTCAAACTGCCGTCGAGCACGCTGCTGAGCGAAGGCGAGGGCCCGCAGTCCGTGCGCGAGGACGAACTGCGCGAAGAAGCCAAGATCCTAGTCGAGAAATGCGCAGAGTTCGACGTGCGCGGCCAGGTGGTGCAGATCAATCCCGGGCCGATGGTTACGACCTTCGAGTTCAAGCCCGAAGCCGGAGTGAAGTACTCGCGCGTCACCGGGCTGGCCGACGACCTGTGCCTCGCGATGCGCGCCGAGAGCATTTTGATCGAGCGCATGCCAGGCAAGAGCACGGTCGGCATTCAGGTGCCGAACCACGAGAAAGAGACGATTCACCTGCGCGACGTGATCGAGAGCGAGACCTTCGCCAAGGCGCGCTCGCGGCTCACGCTCTCGATGGGCAAAGATATCAATGGGCGCATCGTGACTGCGGATCTGGCGTCGATGCCGCACGTGCTGATCGCCGGATCGACGGGCTCAGGCAAATCGGTGGCGATTAATGCCATGATCATGAGCCTGCTCTATCGCACCACGCCGCAGCAGGTGCGGCTGATCCTGGTAGACCCCAAGCGCGTGGAATTGGGCATGTACGAGGGCGTTCCGCATCTCTTCACGCCGATTATCACCGAGCCGAAACTGGCTGCGAATGCGTTGCGCAACGCGGTGCGGGAGATGGAACGCCGGCTGAAGCTGCTGGCCTCGCGCAGCGTGCGCAACATCGACCAATACAACAAATTATTTGAGAGTTCCACTCTTTCGCTTTTTGGATCAGAGACTGGGGAGACCGAAGAGAACCCGCTGCCCTACATCATCATCATCATTGACGAGCTGGCGGACCTGATGATGCTCGACCGCGCGAATGTTGAAGAGAGCGTGACGCGCCTCGCGCAGATGGCGCGCGCCGTGGGCATTCATCTCATCCTGGCCACGCAACGGCCGAGCGTGGATGTGATCACGGGATTGATCAAGGC
>JBAWFY010000008.1:0-1838 GCA_049592335.1 Occallatibacter sp. | reverse complement strand
GCGGAAGAGGGTGTTCGCGTGCTGAAAACCAGCGACGGCCGGGCGACATTTCTGATTCACTCCGACGCGCAGGGCAAGCTCTTCGAAACCACCAACGATCCGACAGGGGAACCCGGCGTGACGCCGCTGCGCGATGCCGTGAAAGTGCTCAATGGCTTTGGCCGTTCGCTGGAAGCGGTGCTGCCGAAGCTGCGGCACGGCTACCTCACAGAGAATTCCATGGACGCGCAGCGGCTGGCCTCGCGTTACAGGCATGCCTATTTCCTTACGCCGGACGGCGAGTGCTTCCACAGTTCGACGGTGACGGGCGGCAAGCCGGCCAGCGAAGGTCCGCTGGCGCTGAAGCGCGAGCTGCGCGAGACCGAGAGCCGCCTGGCGAAGCTGGACGCGGAACTGGAGCAGGCGCAGAAGGAAGTCGATGCGCTGAGCCGCGCCATGGAAGAGCTGACGGCGCAACTGGAGACCCACAGCGAGGAACGGCGAACCGGCGAAAGCGAGGCAGCCACACTGGGCGCGGCGCTGAAGCAGATGGAAGCCGAGGCACAACGCATTGAGCGGCGCTTGCAGGAGTGGCAGGCGCAGGCGGCGCGCAACAAGGACGCGCGCGAGGCCAAGCACCAGGCCATTGCGGAGAAGCGCGAAGAGGCGGCGCGCCTTGAGACGGAGCACAACCAGGCGGACAGCGGCTTGAACGCGCGGCAGGCACAGCTGGAAACCTTGCGCCTGAAGCGCGAGGCGCTGCAACAGGAAGCGGCGCAGATGACGGCGGAGCTGGCCGGCCTGGAAGAGCGACGGCGCGGCGCAGAGGCGGCCTTCCAACGCATCGACCGGCTGTTTGGCGACTTGACACGGCGCGTGCAGGCGATCGAGCAGCAGCGCACCGCGGCCGAGGCGGAACGCGAACAGCGCATCGCGGAAAACACCAACCTAGTTGGGCAACAGAAGCAATTGACGGAGACGCGCGCGGCGGCGCTGGCCGCGGCGCAATCCCTCAGCGAGCAAGCGCAGGCGCTGCGCCAGCAACTGGCCGAGATGGAAGCGCAACTCAAAACCGGGCGCACCGCGCTGGACCAGTTGCGTGAGAAGCGCGCCGGACTTTCCAGCGAGTTGGCCAAGCTGCACTCCGATCTGGAATATCTGGAGGCCAGCTGCCTGGCCGAAGTGAATGTGGAGGCGCAGGTGCTGCGCGCCGATACGGAGATGGCGCGGCTGGCCGGCGAGGAGCTGGCTGCCGAAGAGGAAACCTGCCGCGGCTTGAAGCAGCGGCTGGAACAGATGGGCCCCGTGAACATGATGGCGCTCGACGAGTACAAGGAAACCGCGGAGCGTCATGCGTTCCTCGAGACGCAGCGCAATGACCTGATCGAATCGATCGAGAATACACAGGAGACGATCAAGGAGATCGATCAGATTTCGCGCACCAAGTTCGACGAGGCGCTTTTGCAGATCAACGAGAACTTCGGCAAGGTGTTTGCGCGGCTGTTCCATGGCGGGCAGGCTTTCCTGCGCGTGACCGACGAGGAGAACCAGGCGGAAAGCGGGCTGGATATCGTGGTGTCGCCGCCGGGCAAGAAACTGCAAAACGTGCTGCTGCTCTCGGGCGGCGAGAAGGCGCTGACCGCGCTGGCGCTGCTGGTGGGCATCTTCGAGTTCCGGCCCAGCCCCTTCTGCGTGCTCGACGAAGTGGACGCGGCGCTGGACGAGACCAACGTAGGCCGCTTCGCCGACCTGCTGGACTCGCTCAGCCACAACACGCAGTTCCTTATCGTGACGCACTCCAAGCGCATGATGCAGGCCGCCGACATGATCTACGGCGTGACCATGCAGGAGCCGGGCGT
>JBAWFY010000007.1:0-1799 GCA_049592335.1 Occallatibacter sp. | reverse complement strand
CAGCCACTCTCACCTCGCTTCTCGCGGCCTTGCTCATGCTCACTCAGCGCGGCCTCAAGCGGCTTCTGGTTCTTTCGACAGTTGAGGACATCGGCTTCCTGCTGCTCGGCGTCGCTTCCGCTAACGTGATCGGGACGGAGGGCGCCATCATCGCCGCCGCGACGCACGCGCTGGCCAAAGCGCTGCTCTTTATCTCTCTCGCTGCACCGGAAGCCGACGGCGCGCTCGCGACCGAGCCAGTGGCTCTGGCCGCGCGTTATCCGGTCAGCGCCTTCGGATTCCTTTTCGGCATGCTCGCCATGCTGGGTGTGCCGCCAACGCTCGGTTTCCTCAGTCGCTGGCGGCTTTACTCCGCCGCGTTTGAAATCGGCGCGTGCCCGCTCGCCATCTTCATCGTCTCCTCGATTCTGGCTCTGATCGCCTACACGCTGGCGCTCACGGGTTACTGGTGGGGCCCTCCTCCAAAGCCGGAGATTGACCCGCCGTCGCAAGCTGAACCCCGCGAACCATTCGCGATCAAAGCGGTGATCGTCCTCGTGGTCGCGATTCTTCTCGTTGGCGGAATCTGGCCCAACGCCTGGCAAATGTTGATGGGGGTGCGGCCATGAAGCTCTGGAGAAAGTTGATGTGCACCGCGCGCCGCAAGAGCCCCTGGCTCTTCCACATGAACTCGGGAAGCTGCAACGGTTGCGACATTGAGATTATCGCCGCGCTGGCGCCGCGCTACGATGCCGAACAGTTGGGAGTTCTGCTGCAGGGCAGCCCGCGCCACGCCGATATTCTCGTCGTCACTGGTCCTGTAACAAAAAAGGCCGTCAATGCCGTCAAGACCGTCTACGGCCAGGTCTGCGGGCCGAAGGCCGTCGTAGCCATCGGCTCCTGCCCGGCCACCACGAATGTCTTTATTGACAGCCGCACCCTCGACGGCCCACTCGACAAACATCTGCCAGTCGATGTCTTCGTTCCCGGCTGTCCCCCGCGGCCCGATGCGATTGTCGCCGGCGTCGTCAAGGCGGTCACGCTTCTGGCCGAGCGCAGCGAAGCTGCGGCAAGGACCGAGGTTGAAACCACCGTCATCGGCGATCCCGAAGCCTGCGCGAACTGCTGCGCTTCAAGACCCGCTAATGGCACTGAGGTGCAGCCATGAATCCGGTGCTCTCAAACCTGCTCACCGCGCTGGCCCGCTTCCTGGTCTTTCCCGGCTTGCTCTTCGCCGTGCCCGCCGCATGGTTCTTCTTGTGGGTTGAGCGCAAGGCCGTGGCCCGCATGCAGGAACGCGTGGGCCCGCCTTTCATGCAGCCGTTTTGGGACTTCGTCAAACTGCTCGGCAAGGAAACTCCCCCGCGCCCGGGCATAGCTGGCTTCATCATGCGCGCCTGGCCGCTCATCGCGGTTGGTTCAGCGGCCGGAGCCGTGGGACTGCTGCCGGTTCTGCCCGCGTCGGGCGGATTCGAAGGCGATCTGATCCTCCTGCTTGCGCTTCTGGAGTTGCCGTCGATCTGCATCATCGCCGCCGGCTTCTCATCGCGGTCGATCTTCGGAGAAATCGGCTCGGCCCGCGAAGCCGCGCTCAGCGTCTCCTACAACATCGTCTTTCTGCTGGCCATTGTCTCCATCGCCGCTTCGCAACACACGTTCAGGCTTGAAGCGCTGGCCGCCGCGCCCTTCACTCCGCTGCACTGGCTCGGCGTGCTGGCGATTCTGGTCTGCCTGCCCGCCAAGCTGCACATCAATCCCTTCTCGCTGCCCAATGCGGAGCAGGAGATCTACGCGGGTCCGATGACCGAGTACGCGGGCCC
>JBAWFY010000006.1:0-2410 GCA_049592335.1 Occallatibacter sp. | reverse complement strand
GCCGCGACGCTCTGCCCCGGCGAGAGCTGGCCGAAGGCAAACGCCGCAGTGAGTGCCTGCCATACCTGGGGAATCACGATCGCCGGATCGTACGTGGGCGAATCGACCATCACCTGCATCGCGATTTCAAAGTTCTGCGGCTGATAGGAGACCGGCAGCACGGGCACGTTGGGCAGACCGTATTGCTGATACGCCGCCATCAGGTTCACTACCAGCTCATCGGTGGCATCGAGCTGCGTGCCGTTTTCGCCGGCAAGCGTCAACAAAATGCCGCGCACATTGCCGAACCAGGTCCACGTGGCCAGCGCCATGGCGATGCCCGCAAAGCCGAGCGCGAAGTTCTGATAGTCCTCGACCGAAACCACGCGGCCCATGGTGAGCGTGGGCAGCGGCGCAGCCTGTTGCGCGTCGGCGGGCGAAGCGGGATCGGCACCGCCGGTGGCCGCGCTGGGATTGGTCACATTCTGCAAACCCTGTGGGCGATCGAGCGGCTGCGTCAGTTGCCCCGCGGCCACCATGCCGGCAACGCCGATGCCCTTGCGGTACATGGCCTGGATGTTCGAGACGCCGGTGGCCGTGCGCGAGCCCTCAATGCCGTCGCCGAATTGCACGGTGGGCCCGGCGCCGGAATTGGGGCGCGTGACGTAGACGCGATCGCCCGGCGCCGACGAAAGGAAGTTTGGGACCTCAGTCCACAACACGTTGTTCACGCGCACCTGCAATGTGGACTGCGCGCCGCTGGTGGTCGCAGCCGAGGTGTAAGTGAGCGGCGACTGCTTCAGCTGGAATTGCAAGGTAGGATTCGTCGCATCGCCCGAGCCCATGATCTCCATCATGGTTTCCCCATTCGTGGCTTCGACGGCGTTGGCATTCACCGTCAGCGTCGGCGTGTCGTAGATGCGCGCCAGCGGAGCGGTAAGGGGAAGTGTGAGCGTGGTGGTGGCGGCAGGAGTGCTCGAGGCGTTGACCTCGGAAGTGGCTACGACCACGGATTCGCCGGCGATTGGATCGCCCGTGACCGAGGGCTGCAACTGGAAGTTGCTCGTTCCCGACGGCACGGACAAAGTTCCTGCCTGACCCGTCACGGTGAGGACGGTCCACAGCAGGTTGCCGCTGAAGTTGGTATCGGCAACCGGCGGAAAGGCGTCCACCAGAAACGGCTGGCCAATGCTCACGGGCAGCGCACCCGTTGCACCCGCCGGGCTAAAGCCGCCGTTGCCGCCGGAGCCGGTGAGCGCGACAAGAGGCGCGATACGCACGCGCAAGCCGCTCACGCCGATGGGCGCGTTGTCGGCAATCGACTGCAGGCCGGCGAGCAGAATCGAACCGCCTGAAGTGGGCGCCAGCATGTTTGGCGCCAGCGGATAGGTGGTACTTTCCGACCACGCGGTCAGCGGCAGGTTGGCGGGCGTGAGCAACTGGCTCTGCACGTAGACGGTGGTTGCGCGCGGCGTTTGGCTCTGGTTCGTGACGAATGTCTGGAGCAGCGTGTCGGCGTTGACGCTCGTTGAAGTCGTCGTCGAGGGTTGAATCGCGTTCGACGCCATGGTCAACTGCGAGGTCTTGGCCGTGAGGGCGTAGAGCGCGGGGTTCGACTCCGTGACCGATGCGATCTGGAAGATGCCGACGGTACTCCCGCTGATCATGGCGACCCATTGCAGCAAGTTCGGCGCGGGAGTGGCGCTCGTGGACGTGGGATTCAGACCGGAATAGGAATTGTCGAGATTGACGGTGTAACTGCCCGCGGTGTAACTCCATTTCCAATCTCCTCCTGAAGAGGGGCCTGGCGGAATATTCGCGGGCGTTGGAAATAATCCTGGCGACGGAGAGTTCGCGCCGTAGAGCGCAGCCTTGGTGCGGAAGACATACAGGCACACGGTGGTTTGCCCCTTTGTGAAGCCGGAGGGCAGCGGCTGGTCCCACGTGATGAACGTGTTGCCGGTTGCGGAATTTACCGTCGCCGAGGTCACAAAGCAAACCGCCGCGTTGCTGCTCGCAGAAGGCATTCCGCCGGATGTGCTCAAAAAGAGCAGCACGTTGCCCGGCTGAATGTTGTTGGCGGTTCCGGCGATCCACGTCGATGTATCGCCTCCGTTCAGTTGCCACGCCTGCGAAGTCGCGGCCGGGATGGCATTGGCGGCGATGGTCGCTGTCAGGTCCGTCGAAGTTTCAAAGACCTGCGGCGTCTGTCCCGGTCCCGGCACGCTTTGCACGCGGGTTCCGGCCGGAATGGGAACAATTGCCGGCGAGCCAGTGGCCGTGGCCAGTGAAAATGCCAGCACCGTGGAAGCGCTCACGCCGGGCGATGGCTTATAGCCGACCAAGCGCGCCAGCTCGAAGACGCTGCGGGCTTCGATCGCCGTGCCCAAATACGCTTCGTTGGCCAGCCGCTCCGAGTAGAACGTAAGAA
>JBAWFY010000005.1:0-3118 GCA_049592335.1 Occallatibacter sp. | reverse complement strand
ATCTTACTATCGTCTTCGCCGACCAGTGGGAATCGGAGGGGATGGATTTGAAGAGCCTTGCGCTCTCCGACGAGCAGAACGCATTGATTGAAAAGGTGGCGGCGGCGAATCCGCGCACGGTTGTTGTGTTTGAAAGCGGCACGGCTGTCACCATGCCGTGGATTGACAAGGTCGCCGGGGTGGTTGAGGCATGGTACGCGGGAAGCTCGGGCCACAAAGCTCTGGCAAATGTGCTGACCGGCGCGGTGAATCCTTCGGGCAAGCTTCCCATTACTTTCCCGAAGGATGAAAACGATCTTCCCCACCCGGTGATTCCGCCAGCGCCTGATTGGGATCCGGCGCATACGAAGGGAAGGGCGGTTTCTCTTCCGACCAACTACGCCGTCAATTACAACGAAGGCGCCGAGGTTGGATACAAGTGGTTTGAGGCCGAGCACAAGCAGCCGCTCTTTGCATTCGGATTCGGACTATCGTACACGTCGTATCGGTATTCAGGGCTAAGCATTGACGCGGTCGCGAAGACGGTGAGCTTTACGGTGACCAATACCGGAAACCGCGCGGGCGCGGAGATTGCGGAAGTTTACGCGAAGCTGCCGCAGACTTCGGACGAGTCGGCGTATAAGCGTCTGGCTGGATGGAAGCGCATCGCGCTCGCGCCCGGCGAATCGCAAAAAGTTACTGTTCCGATCGATGCGCGCGTCCTTGAGACTTTCGACGAAACCACGAACAACTGGAGCCTGGCGTCCGGCGAATACGCGGTCTTCGTCGGCGGTTCATCGGATAAGACACCGCTCATGGGAAGTCTTGCCATTCGCTGAAGCAGCGCGGGGCACATCGGAGTTTTTGCCGGGGGTGAGGCGTTTTCCGCAGTAGCAGATCTTGGCGGGAATCCCGGCAAGTAAGCGTTTTCCAGATTGCCACCCCGCCTGCTCGCGGATTACGATGGCGAGGTCATGATGAAAGCATCCACGACCCTCGCAGTCGTTGCCGCCCTTGCGTTTTCACTCCCACTTTTTACGCAAACGCCGTCGTTCAGCATCGAGGCCGACCACCCTATTGCCCAGGTCAGCCCAATGTTTTACGGCTTGATGACCGAAGAGATCAACCACGCCTTCGACGGCGGCCTCTATGGCGAGTTGATTCGCGATCGCACGCCCAGCACTTCATGGGATGTGCTGCTTTACTGGCCCATGGTGGCGCGCGGCAACTCCGCGGTGGATGTGTCGGTCGATAAGACAACCGGCCCCAGCGCCGCGCTCACGCGGAGCTATCGTGTGGCTGTCTCCGCTGCCGATTCCAGCTCGCCTGCAGGCATGGAAAGCGGCGGATATTGGGGCATTCCCGTGCGACCGCAGACCGTCTATTCGGGATCGTTCTACGCAAAGACCGACACGCCGGGCGTTCCCGTCACGGTCACTCTGCAAAACGACCAGACCGGCGTGGTCGCGGCGACGGCCACGGTTACCGGGCTCACCGGCGAATGGAAGCAGTACACCTACACGCTTAAAACCGGCGCAGTTCCGGTTTCCTCGAACAACCATTTCATGCTTACAGTTGATCGCCCGGCAACAGTGTGGTTCGATCTGGTCTCGCTGTTTCCGCCCACGTATCACGCGCGGCCAGGCGGCGACCGCGCCGACATTTCGAATCTGCTGGCGGCAATGCAGCCCAGGTTCCTGCGCATGCCTGGAGGGAATTATCTCGAGGGCGACCACATCGCCGACCGCTTCGACTGGAAGAAGACCATCGGCCCCTGGGTTGACCGTCCCACGCACCAGGCCCCATGGACCTATCGCTCCTCCGACGGCATGGGGCTGCTGGAATTTCTGGAGTGGTGCGAGGACCTGAAGATGGAGCCGGTGCTTGCCGTTTATGCCGGCTACTCGCTGGCGGGCGAGCACGTCGATCCTGGCCCGGCGCTTGAGCCGTACGTGCAAGACGCGCTTGACGAGATCGAGTATGTGACTGGCGGCGCGGACACAAAATGGGGCGCCGAGCGCATCAAGGACGGCCACTACGCTCCGTTCCCGCTGCATTATGTGGAGGTGGGCAACGAGGATGGGTTCGACAAGTCTCACTCCTACGACGGCCGCTTCGCGCAGTTCTACCACGCAATCAAGCAGCGCTATCCGAATCTCCAGATCATCGCGACGACGCCCGTCAAGGGCGTTACTCCCGATGTGATGGATGAGCACTTCTACATGCCCGCCGAGGAGACGTTCAACGAGGCGCACCACTACGACAAGGCCGATCGCAAGGGGCCGAAGATTTTCGTCGGCGAGTGGGCCACGCGCGAAGGCGACCCGACGCCAAATCTGGAAGCGGCGCTGGCCGATGCGGCTTGGCTCACGGGGCTCGAACGCAACAGCGATCTCGTCATCATGAACAGCTACGCGCCGCTTTTTACCAACGTGAATGCCGGCGCCATGCAGTGGGCTCCCGACCTCATCGGCTACAACGCGCTCACAAGCTATGGCTCGCCAAGCTACTGGACGCAGGTGATGTTCTCGACGCATCTCGGCACCGAGGTCGTCGCGAGCACGCTCGCAGATGCGCCAGCGCGCGTCTACGCATCCGTTACGCGCGACGACGCGAAGCACAAGCTTTTCGTGAAGGTGGTTAACGCAACCTCCATCCCACAGCCTCTCGCGATTGCGCTCACAGGGGTCGCGAAACTCGCGCCGCTGGCAACGCTGACTACCATGAGCGGCAAAACGTCGAACGCGACCAACAGTATCGAGCATCCCAACGTAGTGCTGCCGAGCGCGGGCAAAGTCGCCATCCCCGGCTCTAGGTTTACGCAGACGTTTGCGCCGTATTCCGTGAATGTGCTGGAGCTGAGTTACGATGGATTGACAAATGTTAACTGATAGTTTACAGTTTACATGTGATTAAGAGCTTCCGGCATGCAGGGCTTGAGAAATTCTTCAAGACCGGCAATAAGGCCGGCATTCAACCTCATCATGCAGCCAGATTACAGCGATTGCTGACGGCGCTCGATGCAGCGAAAAGCGCGGCTGACCTCTCAAAACCTGTCTCCTATGGTCTCCATCGGCTCAAGGGAGCGGAAAGGCATTGGTCGGTTTGGGTCAACGGCAATTATCGCCTGACATTTGGA
>JBAWFY010000004.1:0-7124 GCA_049592335.1 Occallatibacter sp. | reverse complement strand
CGTCTCAAACCTGAGCTGGACCAAGCGCGTCAAGCACCCGTCTGAAGTGGTCAAGAAAGGCGAGAAGGTCAAGGCCGTCGTTCTCGGCGTCGAGCCGCAGAACCGCCGCCTGTCGCTGGGCATCAAGCAGTTGCAGCCCGATGTCTGGGAGGGCTTCTTCGCTACGCACCGCGTGGGCGACGTCGTTCACGGCAAGATCCTCCGCACCGCGCAGTTCGGCGCTTTTGTCGAAATTGCCGAGGGCGTCGAAGGCCTGTGCCACATCTCCGAAGCGGGCGAAGGCGGCGACCACTCCAAGCTCGAACAGGGTCTGGAACACGAATTCAAGATCATCAAGATCAACGTCGAGGAAAAGAAGGTCGGCCTCAGCCTCAGGGCTATCTCGGGCGAGGAAGCCAGCCGTCAGACGGTGGAGCATTACAAGGAGAAAGCGCACAAAGCGCCTGTCTCCAGCTCAACCACCACGCTCGGCGACCTCGTCAACTGGCGCAAGGAGAGCGCTAAACAGTAGTCAGTTGTCGGTGATCGGTCTTCAACAGAACGGCCACCCCTTGGGGTGGCCGTTCTGCGTTTGGGAGTGCCCCAAGGTCTATAATTCGGGCCATGCGGCTCCCCGAACTGTCTGGAGTGATTCGGCGAAGGTTACTTATTAACTTTCGAGTTGATCCCGAGGTGATGCAAAGATATCTGCCTGCGCCGTTTCGCCCAAAACTGCACGCCGGTTATGCTGTCGCAGGAATCTGTTTGATCCGTCTCGATGAAATAAGGCCTCGGCACATTCCGGCGATGTTCGGCCTCAAGAGCGAAAATGCCGCTCATCGTATCGCTGTCGAGTGGAACGATGTCGAAGGAATTCATACCGGCGTTTATATCAGCAGACGGGATACGGGATCGGTCCTGAATCGAATGGCTGGCGGCCGGCTTTTTCCTGGCGAGCATCATCGCGCGGAGTTTCGAATTGCAGATGATGGCCGGCGGGTATCGCTGCAAATGGCCTCCGCCGACGGCGATACACAAATTGAGGTGGTTGGCCAGGCGGCAGATGAGCTTCCTGAATCTTCGATTTTTCAATCGGTCGGGGCAGCTTCGGCGTTCTTCGAATCCGGAAGTTTGGGATACTCCCCAACCCGCGACGGCGCTCACCTCGATGGTCTCTCGCTCGAAACTCAGTCCTGGGCAGTCGCGCCGTTCCAGGTTGACCACGTAAGGTCAAGCTACTTTGCGGACCGTGGACGCTTCCCAGAGGGTTCCATCGATTTAGATTGCGCTCTCGTCATGCGCGACATACCCCACGTGTGGCGTTCGGCGCCAGAATTGCATCGCGCCCACTCACTGCCATGTCTAAATTCTTAGTCATCGATAGGACGTGGTTTCGGGCAACCGCGCAAATTGAACCGCAGAGGATTGGTGACAGACACAACAAAACGGCCACCCCTTGGGGTGACCGTTCTGCGTTTGGAGGGAGGATCTGAAGGCGCCGGAGAGAGGCGCGTGCCGGTTTCGGCTGGCAGCGATCTCTCCATTGCCGCGAATTAGTTGATGGTGCAGGTTGTCCCGTTGAGCTTGAAGTTCGTAGGGATCGAGTTGGTACCGCTTGAGCTTCCGTTGAAACCGAATCCGGTGTAGGTTCCGCCGGCGGGAATGTTCTCCCACGTCTGGCCGGATTGTTCGCTCACGGTCACGTTGGCGCCGCTCTGCGAGACGGCTCCATTCCAGGAACTGGTGATGGTCTGCCCGTTGGCGAAGCTCCAGGTCAGCGACCAGCCGCTCAGTGCGCTGCTGCCGCCGTTCTTGATGCCGATCGTTGCTCCGAACTGGGTGCTGTTGTACTGCGAAATCGTGTAGTCCACTGTGCACCCTCCGCCGCTGCTTCCGCTGCTCGAAGAATTCACCGTAAGCGCAATGGTCGTAGTTTTGGTGATACTGCCGGAGGTCCCGGTGATGGTGATCGTGGAGTTGCCGGTGGCGGCCGAGCTCGAGGCTGTCAGCGTGAGCGTGCTGTTTCCGGTGGTGGGGTTGGTGCCGAACGAAGCAGTGACGCCGCTGGGCATGCCGGAAGCGGAAAGCGTGACGCTGCCGCTGAATCCATCCACGTCCTGCAACTCGATGGTGTCGGTGGCGCTTGCTCCCTGCGTGACAGAGACCGAGGATGCAGAAGGCGAAAGGTTAAAGCTGGGCGTGCTGCCGCCACCGCCACTCGATCCGCCGCACGAGTTGGCGCACACAGTCGCATTCACTGAACCGCTGGCGCCGTTATAGGCCTCTGTCCCGAGGATCTGGTAATTGAAACTCCCCACCGTCATCCCCAGGCTGCTCCAGTGGCTGAAGTGGTTGGCAGTGGTGACGACGTTGTTCTGTCCCATCGCTGCCCCGCCCCAGGCGTCCAGGTACTGTTCGAAGGTTTGCGTGCCCTGGATGGAAGGTTGGTTTTGTTG
This sequence comes from Occallatibacter sp., assembly GCA_049592335.1. Lineage (GTDB taxonomy): Bacteria > Acidobacteriota > Terriglobia > Terriglobales > Acidobacteriaceae > Telmatobacter. The sequence continues at coordinate 4,689 of JBAWFY010000004.1, read as the reverse complement.
CTGATGCTCCCACGTGGTGTAGGTGTGACCGTCGCTCGTCACTGAGCCCTTCTCCGTCGCGTCCGCCGTATACAGCGAACCAAACTCGGTGATGTAGTACTCGACGAGCGGACTGGTCAGCCATCCATAGATGGAAATGGTGTTATAGCCGCTGGCGGAGCCGACATTGTAGCCGATCACCTGCGCGCTGCCGGGATTCCAGCCTTTGCCGCCCACTACATCGCTCACGCCCGACCATGTGATGGCGTAATTGCCGGCTGTTCCCAGGGTCATGGTTGCCGAGCCGCCGCTCGAATACAGCGAATAGTAAAAGCCGTTGTTTGTGCCTGTGCCGTTGCCGCTCACTGTCTGGGCGCTTGCCGCCGTGGTGACGCCAATCGCCGTGATCGCTATCGCTGCGGCGATGATGAGTTGAACCCGTGTCAAAACGAACCTCATGGAACGCATACCAAACCTCCTTCGGTTTGTGTTGGGAGACCTGCGGTTTGTTGGGAGAGTTTTCCCGTGAATTTCATAGGATGTGGACCGGCTTTTCAGCAAGCGTCATCCCCCGGCGTTATGCCGGAGACTGGCTCAAGCGAAGGGAACAGGGAAACAGATGCGGACCTTGCGCTTCGCCCTGCGGAGCATTGTCATCAAAAGACGCGGGCGCGCAAAAGTTGCATTTATAGCCTCTAACGGGCTTGAACGCAAGGCGGAGAAACGGAGCGAGCGAGAACGAAACGAACAATGGTCCAAAAATCGACCGGAGCAAGTAAATCAATTTACTTCAAGGCTGTCAAGAAGATAATTCAGTCAAACTTCAAAGCTTACTCTGCGTCCATATAGAAAGCGCTTACCGAAGCGCACCCGCAAACGAGCGTGCGTCGCGTAACGTGCACCATGCGTGATACATTCCCTCCCATGACGACATGGATCGAGCGCACCGCTCGCAGGAAGTCGATTGGCCAGGTTGTACTCTTCCTCGTGGTGACGGCCATCGTAGCCTGGATACTCGCCGAAAACAGCGCCTACTGGAAGGTGTTTTTCCACGGACCTCCGCCGGCAACTGCGGCCGATCTGAATTTGGCCGAGAACGAGGTCAATGGCATGGAGCTGATTGCCACGCCGTACGTCACCATTACCGGCGATAAAGTGCTCAACACCGGCGTTCAGGAGGTGACGACCTACGAAGGTGTCATCAAGAACGTGTCGGCGGGCTACTACGCGCTCAAGGTGGGCGACCGCGTTCTGATTGTGAAGAGCAAGAAAGCGCCGTTGACCACGGTTGGCGGCGAGCTGGGCGCCATGCCATTGGACGTAAAGTCGAGCCTGTTTCCCGAAGGCTCCGATCCCGCCGACGTGGCGGTCGTTTATCCGATGCTGCTCGATACAAATTATCGCGACTCGGGATATGCGGGAGCGTTTTGGGCGTTACTGGCGGAGGCGCTCTTCGGGTTCTTCGCCTGGCGCTCGTGGCGGAGGCTTTCAGGAGCGGTGGACCATCCGGCCGTAGTGCGCGCCCGTGGCTGGGGCGATCTAGCCGTAACTTCAGGCGAAGTGGAGCGGGAGCTCGAGACCGCGGTGAAGTCCAAAGGCAGCGGCTGGACGCTGACGCAGAATTATGCAGTGAAACAGACGAAGCTGAGCTTCGACCTGTTCCGGTTGGAGAATCTGGTGTGGGCCTACAAAAAAGCCGTAAAGCGCCGCATCTACGGCATCATTCCAGCGGGCACCACCTATGCCGCGGAGTTGCACTTTACCGACGGCAAGGCGGAAATTGCCGGCAAGCAGAAGAAAGTGGACGAACTGCTCGCGCTGGCCGGCGAGAGCGCGCCGTGGGCTGCGAAGGGATATTCCGACGAACTGGCGAAGTTCTACAAAAGCTCGCGGAACAGTTTCGAGGCCGAGGTGGCAAAGCACAAAAGCGAGATGCGGGGTTAGCAGTCTGTGGCAAAAGTCGAGTTTTGAAAGGCCACGATTTCATAGACTGCGAAAAAACCCGACGTCTGGACCCGAAGTGTCAGGGCATGAGTTTACTCGTGCCGTAATTGCCGCAAATTGCGTGCGGGGCTTTAGCCCCTGAGGCATGCCTTTCTTGATGATTGCGACTTTAACCACAGGCTGCTAAACCGGGGCTTTTCTTGGATGGCCATCTGTGTCATGCTTGGGTGCATGGGAAGCAAAGATAAAGGCAGAAAAGAAGCCAAGAAGGCGCCGAAGCCAAAGCCGAAACCAGAACCCTCGCAGAAGCGCGAGATCTTCACGCCTCAGCCGCCAAAGTAAGCTCCGATTCGAACGCTTGGCTCGCCGCGCGGCCGAACGGCCGAAGAAGGAGTGGTGTCGGTGGGGTGCGCAACTCAATCCCCGACCACTCCCCGTGACAATTCACACAAACACAAAGGCCATCCCGCGGGATGGCCTTTTGAGTTTATCGGCAGCGTGCGCGTCAGGGTTGCGTGGCAGTGCCTTGCGGCTCAGAGTCGCGCGCCTGCGCCTTTTCCGCCAGCACCTTATGCGCATTCTCTTCGAGAGCCTGCGCCTCGGGCATGTAGGTCAGCGCCTTCTGAACCTCGGGATCGGCGTCCGCCATCACGCGCAAACCGACCAGCTGACCGAACTCGATGGTGTCGATGTCCTTCTTGATACGCGCCTTGACCCAGTCGGAGACGCCGTTGATGTCGGCGTCGGTCCATTCGACGCCCTGGCTCGTAAGGTATTTCTTGAATTCGCCCATGACCGCGTCGTTCACCTGGAAATCCTTATCGACGGTGTGCGTGGCCACGTAAACGGGCGCAAATTCAAAGAAGACATTCTTGAAGGTCAGCTCGTCCTGGAAGCGGTTGGTCTTCGGCGATTCGATCTTCTCGTCGGGCGTGATGCCGCCGCCGCCGTATACCGTGCGGCCGGAATCGGTGAGCTTCACTTCCGGATTGGAGGAGTTCGGCGCCATAGCCCCGGCGTGGTTGTAGTAGTCGTAGAGCGAAACGCCCGAATAGTTGCGCTGGATGAGGCGGCCGGAGGGCGTGTAGTAGTGATAGGTCGTGAGCGCGAGACCGGTGTTCTCGCTGAGGTTGTAAACCGTCTGCACCAAGCCCTTGCCGAAAGTGGTTTCGCCAACAATCAAAGCGCGGTCGTGATCCTGCAGCGCGCCGGAAACGATCTCGGCGGCTGAAGCCGTGTCGCGGTTGACGAGCACGACGATGGGGAAAGTCTTGCCGCCGTTGCCGTGCGAGGCCGTGTAGTTCACATCGGGATAGGCGCGTCCGCGCTGCGAGACGATGGTCTGCCCTTTGGCGAGCAGGTGGTCGCAGACGTCGACGGCCTGGTTCAGCAGTCCGCCGGGGTTCTCGCGCAGGTCGAGCAGCAAGCCTCTGAGATTCCCGAAGCTATCGATGGCTGCGTCCATTTCGTCGGCAGTCGTTTCCTGGAACTGTGTGAGGTGGATGTAGCCGATACCCGGCCGAATCTCGTATTTGAGATCGATGGAAGGGTGCGGAATCTCGTCGCGCGTGAGATTGAAGACCATGGGTTTGGGCTGGCCGTAGCGCACCATGGTGACCTCGACCGGCGTGCCCTTGGGTCCCTTGAGCGCCTTGGCCACCTGATCGGAGCTCCAGCCCTCTGTCGATTTGTTATCGACATCGACGATCTGATCGCCGGGGTGAATGCCGGCGCGGAACGAGGGCGTGTCCTCATAGGGCGTGACCACGAAGACCTTGCTCTTGCCGTCGTCGTTCTGCTGCTGAATGATCATGCCCACGCCGTAGTAGTGGCCGCGCTGGTCTTCGCGCAGGCGCGCGTAGGATTTGGGATCGTAGAAGTGCGAGTGGGGATCGAGCACCTGCAACATGCCAGGGATGGCGCCGTCGTATAAGGCGTCGTCGGCTTTGTCGCCGGAGATGGGCTCAGCGTAGTTCTGCTCCACCACGGCGTACACGTCGGTGAAGGTCTGCAGGCTGTCGCGGAGCTGACTCTCGTCCTGCGAGGACTGGGCGCCCACGCGGCGTTCAACGAAGGTGCCGGCAACGGCGCAAACGGCGAAGAAAACGGTGAGGGCGAAGAATGCGCGGCGGGCGCGGGGGGTCATGGACAATGCGAACCTCAATAAAACGAACTTCGAGACGGCCAGTACGTTGGGCGCGTGCCGGGCAGGCTCGCGGCGATCGTCGCACCTGCCGGCGGGTGTAAATCCATCGCTTACAGATGGAGGCTCAAGACAAACTGACCTTGCCCGGTTCGGCAAGGCCTCGAAGCTGCTTGAGATCGCTCGCGGAGTTCCCGCATGAGCCGTCCTGCGCTCAAGTATAGCACTGGGCTGTTGGACGCGAACGAGGGCGGTGGGGTGAGCGGAAAAAGCTGGACCAGCCGGCCTTTTCAGCCGATGGCGCAGGCGAGGATAGAGTCAATGCCTCCAAAATCGCGCGTCTGCTGCCTTGGCATTTACAATGACGTCTAACAGCAAAGACCGCGCCATCCAGTCCTTCGGCCGATGAAATGGCGACTGGAACGGGGACAGGAACGAATGACGGAGTTTGAGACAGCCCGCTATTTTTCAGATTTCCCAATCACGCGGTCGCAAAGGATTCATACGGTGGCAGAACATCTGAAACCGGCCGACCGGCCGGTGGCCGGCATGCGGATAACGAGCATCGGGACCATGAGCATCAGGACAAGGATTTGCATCTCGGCGGCTCTGGCGCTCGGCGC
>JBAWFY010000003.1:0-20500 GCA_049592335.1 Occallatibacter sp. | reverse complement strand
GGTCAGTCCGCCGGTCAGGGCCATGATGATCGAGAAGATCATCGTGGTTGCGCCCACCACCGCGGTCCCGATCAGCACCGGCTTGGCTGAAGCCTTGAAGGTGTTGCCGGCTCCATCATTGGCTTCGAGCAGATGCTTAGCGCGTTCGAACTGCACATCGATATTAAAGTCCTTCTTCAGCTCGGCCTCGATGCCGGGAACGTTCTCGATCAGCGACAACTCGAAAACGGATTGCGCGTTGTCGGTGACTGGCCCGTAGGAATCGACGGCGATCGTGACCGGGCCCATGCCCAGGAAACCGAAGGCGACCAGGCCAAACGCAAACACAGCCGGGGCCAGCATCAGAACCGCCATGGACTGCCCGGTAGTGAAGAAATAGCCCAGGCTCATGAGGGCGACCATGCTGAGGCCCAGCCAGTAGGCCGAAAAATTGCCGGCTACGAATCCCGACAAGATGCCCAGCGATGCTCCGCCCTCCTGCGCCGATTTGACGACTTCTTTCACGTGGCGCGATTTAGTGGAGGTGAAGACCTTGACCAGTTCGGGTATGATCGCTCCCGCCAGGGTTCCGCACGAGATGATCGAAGACAGCTTCCACCACAGCGTTCCATCGCCGAGATCGGGGATGATCAACTTCGACACGATGTAGGTGAGGGCGATGGAAATGATGGACGTGATCCATACCAGCGACGTGAGCGGTGTCTCAAAGTCCATCTCGTCGGAGTTCGCGTATTTCGCGTGAGCGATGGCGCCATTGAGGAAGTACGCGCCTGAGCTCGAAACCAGCATGGCTACGCGCATCACGAAGATCCAAACCAGCAATTGCACTTGCGTCGTGGGATTCGGGACCGCCAGCAGAATGAAGGCGATCAGGGCCACGCCGGTAACGCCGTAAGTCTCAAAGCCGTCGGCCGAGGGGCCAACCGAGTCGCCTGCGTTATCGCCCGTGCAGTCAGCAATGACTCCCGGGTTGCGCGCATCGTCTTCCTTGATCTTGAAGACGATCTTCATCAGGTCCGAACCGATGTCGGCGATCTTGGTGAAGATGCCGCCGGCAATACGCAGCGCCGCCGCGCCCAGCGATTCGCCGATCGCGAAGCCGATGAAGCATGGGCCGGCGTAATCGCCCGGGATAAACAAAAGGATGCAAAGCATGATGAGCAGCTCGACCGAGATCAGCAACATGCCGATGCTCATGCCAGCCTTGAGCGGAATCGCAAAGCATGGATACGGCTTGCCCCGCAATCCAGCGAACGCCGTCCGCGAGTTCGCAAAGGTGTTGACGCGAATGCCAAACCACGCCACCCCGTAGCTGCCCGCGATGCCGAGCAGGCTGAACGCTAAAATGATCGGCAATGTGACCGCAACCGATTTGCCGGGCACCGGAGCAAGAACGCCGAAGTACAGCGCGATAATCACCGCGATAAATGCCCAGAGCAGCAGAATGAATTTACCCTGCGTCACCAGGTAGGTTTTGCAGGTCTCATAAATCAGTTCGGAGATTTCGCGCATGCTGCGATGAACGGGCAGGTTCTTTAGCTGCACGTAGATCGCCAGGCCGAATAACAGGCCGCCCGCGCAAAAGAGCAATCCGATGCTCAGCAGCGCATGGCCATTCATGCCGAGAAAATTCACGCTCGACAGATCCGGCAGCTTCAGGCTGGCCTCGCCTGCAGCTTGCTCCTGTGCTCCGGCTATCGCGGGCGCCAGCAGGCCCGCCACCATGGCTGCGTACTTCGATTGCCGCTTTAGAAAGCTTGCCGTACTCTTCCGAAAGGCCGAAAAACTCGCAAAAAAAACGGCGGCAAGCGCTAAGCCGCTTGCGCCGAGAAAGGAATACACCCAACCCTGTACTGTCACACACCCTCCATACTATGGTTTTGAAGCCGCACAGATACGGCCCCGGAATTGACCTCGCCAACGCCCCGGGGAATCGCCACGGGAAGGCTATCATCCGAATACGGGGCTGTCGAGTGACCACTGTCACGGCCATGCAACGCGTGATAGTTGCTTCGATGCAGCCTCCGTACTCAGAGTTAACCTGGCATTTATAGAAGGACTTGGACCCTATGACCTCTCCACAACTTCTCACTCCGCGCCAGGCCGCAGAACGGCTCGGCATGAGCTATCCCGCGCTCAAGCACTGGATTCTGGCCGGCCGCATCAAGACCATCAAAACACCGGGCGGTCACCACCGGATTCCCGTGGGCGAGCTGAGCAAGTTTCTTCCCGCTGCGCAGGCGCTCGCGGCCGGACCCCGCATCAGCGGCCGCAACCAGCTCGTAGGCACCGTTACGCAGGTCAAAATCGAAGGCCTTCTCGCCAAAGTCGTCCTGGCGGTTGGGGAGCAGCGCATCACCTCCATCATCACCGCCGACGCTGCGCGCGAACTGAACCTCAAGAGAGGCGATACCGCCGCCGCCCTCATCAAGGCCACGGAAGTGATGATCATCCGGCCGTAGAAACAGGGAGTAGCCAGCAGGGAATAGGCGGCGCGGGGGAAGAGTTCTCAGGACCGGCTTTGCACTCAAAAGAACGACTCATTGCGATTTAGTCGATAATTTCGATAAAATCGTTCGTGAGTCGATCATATTAATTATGGAGAGCCGATGTCTTCCCCTCGCGTCTTTCTTTGCTCACTTTCACTGTTTTTCGCTCCCCTTGTCGTCACAGCCCAGTCCGCAGCCCGGCCTTCCTCTGCTTCCGGCGACTCCTGGGCCGCCGCATGGCTTGCCCGCGTCTCCGCAACGCAGGCTGCACAGCCGCACTGGATGACGCCTCTGGCAACGGTTACCCCGCGCCTTGAAGAGACCCCCTTCAAGCCCGCTGGCATCGAGTTGGCCAACTTAAACATTACCGGGATAGCAGGTTTCAGCCAGGTCAATGCTCGCGAACAGACCCGCGAACCGGTTGCGGCAGCTCCACCCTCCTCCGACACGCTCACCTGGCACGGTATCACGTTGTACGGTGCGTACGACGTTGGCTTTGGCTGGGTCAGCCACGGCTTGCCGCAAAGCCCGTATAACTATGAAGGCTCGTCTCTGGTGAACCGAAATGCCAATGGCTCCCGATTCTTGATCGAACCGGACAACCTGTCGCAGACCGGTCTTGGCATCAGGGGCAAGGTAGAGTTTGCGCATGACTGGTACGTTATATTCAACGCTTCGACCGGCATCAATCCGCAGTCCGGCCAACTGTCCAACGCGTCGCTCACCGACATCAAAGACAACGGCCTTCCCAGAGCCGACTATTCGATAGCCATCGACGGCGCGCGCGCGGGCCAACCCTTGAATGACGAATACTATGCCGGTATATCGTCGCCGAATTTCGGCACGCTGACCTTCGGCCGTCAGCGCGCTCTCGGTACCGATACGATGCTTCTTTACGATCCGGTCTCTGGCGGCTACGCCTTTTCGTATATCGGGTATAACGGCACGATGGCGGCCGGCGGCGATACCGAGGACACGCGCTGGGATGACGCCGTGAAGTATCGCATCACCTATGGCCCGGTCCATTTCGGCGCGATGTATAAACTCGTCGATGGCACCGGCGGCTGCTATTCGGCCGCCACAGACTGGACTGCAACGAGCTGCACGCCGGAAAATCCGCATAACAACGCCTATGGATTCAACCTCGGCGGAAACCACAAAAAGATTTCAGCCGACCTTGTCTACCAACATTACAACCAGGCGATCGGCGTGTTGAATCCGCTGCTCGGCCCCGCGGGTCCGTCGCAGGACGCATATCAGTCGACCACAGACAGCATCAATACAAACCCCATCACCGGGCCCGATCCGATCCCCGCAGACAACAATCTGATCGGCACTGACAACACCGTATATGGCATCGTCACCGACAACAACGCCATCATGGGCGCTGCCAAGTATGCGTGGGACCCGTTCAAATTCTATGCCGGCTACGAATACATCTGGCAGAACAACCCGGCGAACCCGTTGGGCGTGGGCGCCACCGACCAGGGTGGCTATCTCATGAGCGGCGTCGAAGATAACAATCTTGATTCTGAAAAGCTGGTGCAGATCTGGTGGACGGGCGTGAAATACACCTACCGCACCAAGACCGATGTGACTCTATCTTGGTACGAACAGCGGCAGAACGACTTCCGTTCACCACCGACCTGCGCGGTGGGCAATATGCGCAGCTCCTGCGCGGGCACCCTCGATGAGGGATCGCTCTATACCGATCATCGCTTCACGAAGCGCTTCGACGGTTTTGCCGGACTTGCGTATTCCTTTGTCACCGGCGGTCTGGCCATCGCCATTCCTCACAGCCCGGGCGTCCCCTATCTCCACAACAGCAACTTTGCCCCGACAGTCGGTGGCCGTTTCACCTTCTGACTGTTTCCGCAGTGGGCTTGTGAGTGCGAAAAGCGAAAGGAGGAACTGGGAGGTTACCGGTTTGCGAAAAGAGGACATGCAGTGGCAACACGAGCGAGAGGCGCAGGGCAGGCCCACCGACCCGAGCGGGTACGAAGGCCGCCAGTGGCGCGAGGAGGTAAGCGACGCTCTTGAGGCGCGGTTAGAGCATCTTGGCGCATTGCCGGGCGAACTGGAGCGTCTGTCTGCTCTTCACGCTTCTTCTGCCTTGCCTTTACCTGCCGCCGGTTCCAGGGATAAGCTGACCGTGCTCGTGCCCTGAGGCCTTTGTTTCCAATCGCTTTCTTTTCAGCACTGCTCCCGTCTTCATCCGCCCATCATCGAGTTTTTGCCTTCTTGCCGCAATCATCCGCCCTCCCGTTCATGTTTTCCCCTGCACCGCCGATGAAAGGTGTGTTGGATTGGAACAACCATCTCGGCTCAAGAGGCGAGGCACGGTGAGAACCATGCAGAGTTCGGCACAGTACCAAGCGCAGCCATCCGTCTCCGGCCTCACGCTCGTTGAACTGGATTCGTCCGCTGTCCAGGTGGTCGGCGTCAGCGCGGCATGGCGCAAGCTGCTGATGCAGGCAGAGATGGCGGCTCCGCATTTACAGGTGGCAGCCATCGAGGGCGAACCCGGAAGCGGCAAACATACCCTCGCCCGCTATTTGTTTAGCCGTTCGCCACTTTCCTCCACCAGTTTTCAGCGCCGCGACGCCCGCGAGTGGCTGGCCACCGATGCCGACCCCTCCACGCTTGCCGGCTTCACGTATCTCGATCGCGTGGATCTGCTGGCTCCGCCAGGGCAGGGACTGCTCCTCGGCGTTTTGAAGACCCTCCAGGATCGACCTGTGGGCCGCGCCGTACTGCTCACTTCGTCGCAGAGTTCGCTGCGCCAGATGGCCAGCCAAGGTCTGCTTCTTCCTGACCTCGCCTTCCGGCTGACGGCGATTCGTTTCTCCATTCCTCCGCTGCGGCAGCGCCGCGAAGACATCGCCCCCCTGGCGCAATTCCTGCTCGACCGCCTGTGCGCGCGCTACCAGCAGCGCCCTGTCGCCCTCGGGTCCGGCACCCTAGGCCGCCTCCTGCAGCACACTTGGCCCGGGAACGTTCGCGAACTGATGAGCGTGCTCGAAAATGCGCTGCTCGAAGCCGATAACGGCATCATCCGCCCCGTCGACCTGGCTTTGCCCGATGGCCAGCAAGCCTTTCCGCAGACTGGTTTCGATCTTTCCATCGGCGGTCACGCGCTTATCGCCCAGGCCGTAGGGCCCAGCACAGTTTTTGACACGGGCCTCGGAGCCCGCGCTGCATCCGCCGACCTGTCCCTGGACGCAGTCATCCGCCACCACGTGCAGTATGTACTCGACTTGAACCGTGGGAACAAGCTGCGCACCGCGCGCCAACTCCAGATCAGCCGCTCAACCCTCTACCGCATCCTCGGCAATGAGGATTTCCTCTCGCACTGAGCGCGGCAGCGCACGCAAGCAGTGCATGCGGAACTGAGTAAGAAATGAAGCAATGAAGGCGCGCAACTTCGCCGTCATTCCTTTCACTTTCTTCACTCACTTCACTTCTTCATTTGATGGCAGATGTCGGAATCCGGCCACTTCACAGTCCCTGCGTATCGCTCGCGGCCGCCGCGGGAGCGGAAGCCTTGTGGCGCTTGGCCGTTGCATTGCCGCTCCGGGCCTGCGTAGCCGGGCGAGACGTACGCTCCGGCGCATAGCTCTTATAGACGGTGATGTGGAAGCAGGCCTGCCGGAACTCTTCTTCCACATCGAGATTACCCGCCGTCTCGATCGCCAGCAAGCGCCGCCGCATCCATGCAATCTCCGCGCGGCTCATGCCGTCTTTGGCGATGTCGACAGTCGCGCCCGTCAGGTGCGGGCTTACGATGTCGCCCTCTGCCGCGGCAGCATTGCCGTTGGTGTGCATCAGCCGCTTCTGGTATTCGATCGTCCGCACCGCCGAACTCACTTCGAATGGCCGATGGAAAGCTGCTTCATGCGCGCGAGCCAGGTCGGCCAGGAAACGCGCCGTCCACGGCCGGCAATAGCGATGCAATTCGGGCAATTCAGCATTCACGGTCAGCGCGTCCGAGGCCGGAATCGGCACCAGCAGCTTGTGTTCGATGCGGTCGGCAAGGTCGGCCTCGTCCTCGATCCTCTCCAGCCCGTCGGCGTCCAGCCGCTCATTCTGCCGCTCCAGGGATTCGCGCGATCCGCGCAATGGCGCCGGCATTGCGCCGCGCGGAATGCTCAGCGATGCTTCTTCCGTCTCGGCCTTTGTATCCGACACTGCAGGCTCCAACGGAGCCGATGCCTGCGGATGGTCTGCCTCTTCCGCTGTCGCCTCCGGGAGTAGCAGCAGCGAAGCGGATGCAACTTCAGTCGGCGAGTCCTCGCGAGTTTCCGTTTGCGTGTGCGACGGGCGCTCGTTCTCTGGCCGAGCGATCGGCCGCGCATGCTCCTGGCGAAGCGCAACGGAGCGACGCAGTGCGCGCTTTTGCTCAAGTTGGCGGCGGATGGCGATTCCCGCCGACTGTCCCGCTTCGTCAGGCGAGAGTTTCCGCCTTGCATTGATGCGACGGCGCACGCGGGCTTGTGCAGGTGCAGCGTGCTGCCTGGCGCGAACAGCCGTCGTGCGATGCGTGTGGTGTACGCCGGCGGCGGCTTCGGTTTCGCGGCGGGCTTTCGCCGGCGCGGAACCCTGCGCAGCATGAGCACAGCTAACCGTAAAGGCTGCGAGAAGGAAGCCTAGGATTGCCTTTCGGTACATGAGGGAGAGTGCGAACAGTCGAGAGCTCCTATAGTGTACTTCGATCAGCGCGATCGTCAGAGTGCCTTTGGGGATGCGGACTCGTCTGATAATTGGATGCCTCCCGAATCGCCGCCGCGGCGTATCAGATCACTTCGCTGTTGCGGACGGCGCACCCAGCCCGCCCACAGGCACAATAGGTTTCGCCGGCGGCTTCAGTTGAAATCCCTTGCGCACGAGTGCAAAGCCCGCCTCCGGCAACTCGGCCTGTAACAGCTGATTCTCCGGCCCCGAGAAAAGATCCGTGTGAGCTCCGGCAATGGTGGCTACGATGTGGTGCACCATGATCGCCTTGCCATCGAGAGTTCCCTGCTGGTCGGCGTAGGTCGCCAGTTCAATCGGCTCGATGAAGCCGGCGTTCTTGGGCAGAATCGCCCACAAGCCGCGGTTGTTTCGTTCGGCCCCCAGCGCCAGCAGCGTCTGCAGCGCGCCCGGGTCGAAGTCCGGCAGAAAGACCGCGCCCGAATGCGCTGCCAGGTGCGTGGTCGAGCTCTTCCCATTCGACGAGATGTTCATCAGTAACTGCACAGCATCGGGCGCCGCCGCCACCGTCACCGCCTGACCGTTCACCGTCGCGCTTAACTGCACGTGTTCAAGCTCGTTGGCTTGCGAAAGCTGCTCGGCCTTCGACAGCGCATAATCGAGACCCTGCATCGCCACCTTCACCAGCGAGGTCGATCGATATCCATCTTGTGTCGCCGTGAACCGAAAACTGGCCGTGCCCACCGCGTGGCCGCGCTGGGCAATCTGAAAGCTGCCGGACTCCACTCCCGGCGTCAAACTTCCTGCGCGATGGTCTGCGATTTGCGCAGACAAGGCAACCGGCAACGCCGCCACCACTACTGCAAGAATCCCGGCACTTGCGGAAAAACCGAACGAGGGCACTTGAGACGTCTACTCCCTCTTCCGTTAGACGTTTGCTTACGCACTTGATCGCAGTCCAGCCAATGGCCCTGGAGGGTTCGAATTATTCACGTTGGCTGCAATATTCGCCTTTTATTCCCCTAACATAAGTCAGCCGCGCTGTCTAGCCCGAGAACCCAAGCAGTTAACCCCATATCTTGTGGTGGTCTGATTTTTCCAAACTATTAGGCGACTTTATCGCAGAGAGCCCTGTTTTCCTACACTTTCCACCGATTTTTTACTTGGCGGAAGGGGTAATCAGGGGTACTATCGTCAAGAAGTGGTAATTTCTGGAGTTAAGTGGAGCAACTTGGAGCCACTCAATCGACTTCACAGCAAGTGTACTCCCCTTTTCCGGCCTGGAAAAACGGGTTCCAGGAGCGAAAGCGGCCAGGGAACCACAAAAGATAGGGGTCGGGTACGGGGGCAATGAGGCAGACAGATGTTTCGCGGCAACCATCCGGCGAAGGTCGATGAGAAGGGACGGCTGAAGCTCCCGGCTGCATTCAAGCAGCTGCTGGACGCGCAGCACGCGACCCAGTTCTATATCACCTCGGTGGACGGCAAGAGCGCTGAGATCTGGCCGCTGCAGGAATGGGAAAAGCAGGAGGCCCTGCTGGCCGAGTCGAGCACCATGGACGACGCCGTAGCCAAATATTTGAACCTGACCAGCTACTACGGTCAGCAGGTGGAGATTGACACCCAGTCGCGGGTGCTTTTACCGCAGATTCTGCGTAGCGCGGCCAAGCTCGATGGCGAAGTGGCCGTGATGGGCAAGATCAACCACTTGGAAGTGCACAACCTGGCGATGTTCGAGGAGTCGCTGCCGGTCAATGGCATGACTCAAGACGATCGCAAGGCCGTGGCGGCGCTGTTGAGCCGCAGGGCAACTTTTTAAGCCCCTCAGGGGGGCCGCATGACGCAGCCGAAAGCACGCCATGTGCCGGTTCTTTTTCAGGATGCGTTGGATTTTCTCTGCGTGAGCCCCGCTGGGATCTACGTGGACTGCACGCTGGGCCTGGGCGGACACGCCGAAGGAATTTTGAGGCAGCTCGGACCTGAGGGACGACTGATCGGTTTCGATCGCGATCCCGAGGCGCTGGAGCTGGCGAAGACGCGGCTCGAAACGGTTCGAAGTGAAATGGACGGCCGGGCGCCGCAGTTGACTTTAATTGGTGACGCATTCAGCCGGATCCGAGAGCACGTTCGGCCAGCGTCGGTCGAAGGAATACTGGCCGACTTCGGCGTCAGCAGTTTGCACTTCGACAAAGCGCGCAGAGGATTCAGTTTTCAGGCGGATGGGCCCCTGGACATGCGTATGGATACGCGTAGCGGGCCAACCGCCGAACAAGTGGTGAATGAGATGGACGAGCGCGAGCTTGCGAATCTCATTTACGAATACGGTGAGGAAAGGAGGTCGCGGACAGTCGCCAGAGCCATTGTGCGAGGGCGGCCGGTAACAACTACCGGGCAGTTAGCCAGGATCGTTGCATCGGCCGTCCCGCCAATGAAATACATTCACCCGGCAACGCGCACCTTTCAGGCTCTGCGTATCTTCGTAAACCACGAATTAGACGAAATCCGGGCATTGTTCGAGGCCGCACCCAGTTTGCTTAAGCCCTCCGGACGGCTCGTTGTTATCAGCTTTCATTCTCTTGAAGATCGCATTGCGAAAGACAGCTTCCGGGAAGGCGCGCAGCACGGAGTCTGGAAGGTTTTGACAAAAAAGCCGGTCACTGCCGGCGAAGAAGAACAAGATCGTAACCCGCGCTCACGCAGCGCAAAATTGCGAGCAGCGGAAAGACAGTAGGACAGGGGAGAACTCAAATGGCGGCAATTGCAACAACATATTTCGAGTCGGGCCGCAGCTGGAGCGCGCGCATTGCCGAGCGCAACACCGAGCTGATGGCGCGGCAGGCCGAGCGCCGCCGCCGTGTGCGCACGCCGGAGTTCTTCGTCGCTCGCCACTTCGACAACTCGCGCCTGGTGAAGGTCTCCGATCCAGCCCGCGCCCGCGAGATGCGCGTCTTCTCAGCCGCCGTCGCCGTGCTCTTCTCGCTCATCATGATCTACGGGCTGCAGCACTTCTCCGCCATCGAAAGCAGCTATCGCGTGGAGAGCGAGAAGCAGACGCTCGAGCAGCTCCGCGAGGAGAACCGCCAGCTTCGCCTCAGCCAGGCCGAACTCACGCAGCCTGTACGCATCGATCAGATGGCGCAACAGCTTGGCCTCGTCGAGCCGCAGCCTGGGCAAGTGGTGTATCCGAGCGCCCGGCCCGATGCCGCTGCTCCTGCGCTAGCGCAGAATGCAGCTCCTGGCTACTAGCTTCTAGCTCTTTCCCACTGAGTGGAGATTTTCGGGCATAGCGAACTGGCTTGATAAAAATGGAAACTGACGGATGCGGCAAAATGAAGCTAGGAGCTAGAGGCTAGGAGCTAGTAGCTGATGTCCGCAACCGTTCATTCCATCCGCAACCGCCCGCCAACCATCCGGGCCGTGCCCCTCAGACGCTCCCGCTTCTGGATCGTCTGCCTCTTCTTTTTCCTGTGGGCCTGCGCCATCGCGAGCCGGCTCTTCTGGCTGCAGATCGTTGAGCATCGGCAATATGTTGAACGCGCAGCCAGACAGCAGCAGCGCACCTTTGAAGTCGCTCCCCGCCGCGGCATTCTTTACGATCGCAATCTGCGCGAGCTGGCCATGACCGTCCTGGCCGACTCCATCTATGCCGATCCCACGGAGATTTCCGATAAAGCGGCCGCAGCGCACACGCTCGCCGCTCTTGTGCATACCGATTCCGCGGATCAACTCACCACCGAGGACCAGATTGCCGCGCGCTTGAACGCCGGACACAACTTCGCCTGGATCGCGCGCCGCGTTTCGCCGCAGGCGGCTGCGGCCGTGAAGGCCCTCAACATCAAAGGCATCTACTTTCAGAAGGAGTTCGAGCGCTTTTATCCCGACAACCAGATTGCCGCGCAGGTGCTGGGCTACGTAGGTGTAGACGATAACGGGCTCGGGGGCTTGGAACAGAAATTCGACAGCGAGCTGCACGGACAGCCGGGACTGATGTACATGGCCATGGACGCGCGCCGCAAAGTACTGGGCTCGACCGAGCGCGATCCGGAACCGGGCCGCAACCTCGTGCTCACCATCGACGAGAATATCCAGTTCATGGCCGAGCGCGCCCTCGACCACGCCATGGAAAAGACGCAGGCTCTGAGCGGCACCGTCGTAGTCGAGGACGTGCACACCGGGCAAATTCTGGCGCTCGCAATCAGACCGACATTCAATCCCAACCAGTTTCGCCACACCACGCCTGAGCTCTTGCGCGACCACGCCGTGAGCGACGTCTACGAGCCGGGCTCGACCTTCAAGCTCGTAACGTATGCGGCGGCCCTGGATCAGAAGGTGGCCACGCCCGACGATCCGATCGACTGCATGGGCGGCAAGATCACGATCTTCGGCAGCACCATTCACGATAATCAGGGCGAGCATATGGGCGTGGTTCCGGTGCACAAGGCTCTCGAAGAATCGAGTGACGTCGCCGCGGTCAAGCTGGCCATAAAGATCGGGCCTGACAAGTTCTATCAATACATTCGCGATTTCGGCTTCGGCCAGCGCACGGGCATTGAACTGCCCGGCGAAACGCGTGGCCTATTGCGTCCCGTTAAGCGCTGGCAGCCGGCTTCCATCGGTTATGTCGCCATCGGCCAGGAAGAGGCCGTGACGCCCATTCAATTGGCCGCGATGGTTTCAACCATCGCCAACGGAGGCGTCTATCTGCCGACGCACGTGCTGATGCCGGACCAAACCGTTCCGGCAACGAATTCCGTCCAAAGGTCTGCCGCACCGCAGGTGCCGCAGGGTGAGTTGCCGAACCCGCTTCCGGCAGGCGCGCATCGCGTTATCTCCACGCTGGCCGCGGCCCAGATGCGCAAGATGATGGAGGGCGTGGTGCTCTTCGGCACCGGCAAAGCGGCGCAGCTCAATGGATATTCCTCCGCCGGCAAAACCGGCACTGCGCAAAAGATCGATCCTGCGACGCACAAGTATACGAAGTCCCTTCACATCGGTTCGTTCGCGGGCTTTGCGCCGGTGAACAATCCTGTCATTGCCGTGGCCGTGGTCATCGATTCGCCCAAAGGCGCCTACTACGGGGCCGATGTCGCGGCGCCCGTGTTTACTGAAACGGCGCAGCAGATCCTGGAATATCTCGGCGTGCCGCACGATATCGACCTGCACCCGGCAAACAGCGCGTCGAAGAAAGAGCCGCCCGTGAAAGAAGACGACTCCGCGGCGGAGGTCGAAGACATTCAGGCGCTTTACGACGCGGCCAACGATCTGCCGAGCGACGATCCGCTGCATGCGCCGGCGAATGTGCCGGGCCAAGCCAACGCGCAATCCGCATCTACTCCCGTTTCGCCAGCCGGCGCCGCGGCAAATCCGAATGCAACCGCGCGCCCGGGCAACACCGCTTCACTTCCCTCGCCGCAGTCCGAAACCCAATCCGCTCCGCGTCCGGCGATGAACAAAGTGGTCGTTTCCGATGCCGCCCAGTTGCGCGTGCCATCGCTTCTCGGCCTTTCGGTGCGTCAGGTAATTGAAGAGGCCGGCCGTGCCGGTCTCGAGGTGGAGATCACCGGCAGCGGCACCGCGCACGAGCAGGCGCCGGCTCCAGGCACGATGGTTCCGCTCGGCACCAAGGTTGTTGTGCGCTGCCAGCGGTAGGAGCGCCGCATCTGTTTCAATCGACCTCAAATTCGATCGACCTCAAAACACAATTTAGCCGTCGAAATCTTGAGCGCCGGGGCGGGTAATCCTTTGTGAGGCCGTCCTGTTCTGCTGGGACTGAGCCCCCATTGGAAGTACTTTGGTAATTCGCATTTCGAAAAAAGTAACAATCCTTTAGCTGAAAGTAGGTAATCTCTACAACTAAAGTGCTAACTGAATTTGCGGTCCTGAGATTCGCTCCGGGCCGGGCGTGAGCCCACAGCAAGCGCATTGAGTGCGGTCATTGGCAAAAGCCGAGCACAGGAGGAAGGATCCCATGAAGACCCTCAAAGGAATTTGCCTCAATTATCAGGAATGCCCGTTGTCGACCCGAGAGGAAGTGATCACCGTAGACAACGGCGAACCTTTCGAATGTCCAATATGCAAAGGCAAGCTCAAGGAAGTAAAGGTCAAAGCGGCTTCCCGGCACCGGATAAACGCCAATACGCTGATCGCGGCGGCACTGATCCTGATTGCTTTTTCCGCTGTGGGTTTTGCCCTCTGGGGTAACCAGGTATATGGATCTCCCACTATAACCGAAGGGCGCGGCAGAGTACTGCTGCGGCTTGCTGGCTCGAACACCATTGGCGACAGCCTTGGACCGGCGCTGGCCGAAGCCTACCTGCGGGTCCATGGAGCGACAGACATTTATACCAAGCCCGGCGATGCGCCCGACGTGAAGGATGTCTTCGGCATGCTTCCGGGCAGCTCCGAGCCGGTTGAGATCGAGATTGCCGCCCATGGCTCGGCGACCGCCTTTACTTCGCTCGGCGACGGCAGTTGCGATATCGGGATGGCCTCGCGGCGGGTGAAAGCCGACGAAGTGGCCGAGTTGGCCGGGCTGGGAACCATGACCGACGCCGAGAACGAGCACATTCTGGGTCTAGACGGCATCGCCATCATCGTCAATTCGCGCAATCCACTGAAAGAGATCTCCAAAGCCGAGTTGCAGCGCATCTTCACCGGCAAAGAAGAGAAGTGGAGAAGCGGAGCCGCGATTGAGATCTTTGCGCGCGATGATAAGTCCGGCACCTACGACACGTTCAAGAGCCTGGTGCTGGGGGGCAAGCCGCTGGCGAATAACGCCAAACGGTTCGAGGATTCCGAGGCCCTCTCCAATGCCGTCGCCAACGATCCCAATGCCATTGGCTTTATCGGGCTGCCGTTCATCCATGATGCCAAGGCGCTGGCGATATCCGATGTAGGAACCAAGTCGCTGCTGCCGACTCAACTGACCGTAGCCACGGAAGACTACGCCCTCTCGCGCAAACTGTATCTATACACGCCGGCCAACTCCCGCAACCCGCGGGTGCGCGAATTCGTTGAGTTTGCCCTGTCGCCGGCCGGCCAGGAGGTGTTGGCGCAGAATAGTTTTATTGCGCAAACAACGCAACAGGTAGCACAGAAGGTGGCTCCCGATGCGCCGCCGGAATATCTTAGCTTGACGGCCAAGGCCGAGCGCATCCCCATCAACTTCCGCTTCCTTGACGGCGGATCGAAGCTCGATAACGCGTCCCTCGCCGATCTAGATCGGGTCGTTGCGCAACTGGCGAAAGAGGGCACGGATAAGGTCCGGGTCCTGCTGTTCGGCTTCTCCGACGCCGCGGGCACCTTCGAATCCAACCAGGCCCTGTCGCAGACCCGCGCGCAAATCGTTGCCGATGAGCTATCCCGCCGTGGAATCACGCCGTTCATCGTCGCGGGGTTCGGCTCGGCGTTGCCAGTCGCTTCCAACCAGTCGCCGGACGGCCGTGAGAAGAATCGTCGCGTCGAAATCTGGATCAGCCAAGGCGACACACAGACTGGTGGGCAGTGAAACCCGGCTCATGTGCCGCTAATTGTGTGCCCATCCCATCGAGTATAGATAGCTTATATAGGCCCTCCCCCCAATAAATGACCCCCGAACGAAGGGCGGCTTCTCAAGCCGCCCTTTCGCTTGCGGGTCAGGCTGTGGCCATGGCATGCATGTGCTGCTGCAATTCTTCGGTTGAAACGTCGCGCACGTGCGTGGCCAGATACCACTTATGCCCGAAGGGATCTTCAAGACCTGCTGTGCGGTCGCCGTAGAACTGGTCGGCCACAGGTTGCGTGATCCTGGCCCCGGCAGCTTGAGCCTGTTTCGTTGTGGCGTCCACATCGCGAAGGTAGACAAACAGGGTAATGGGTGAACCTCCGTAGTGCCTCGGACCGCAGGCTCCTTTATCGAGCGACTCGTCGGCCAACATGATGACGGAATCGCCAAGCTGCATTTCGGCATGAGCGATGCCGCCGTCGGACCGCGGCATGCGCAGCTTTTCCTTGGCGCCGAAGGCGCGCACATAGAAATCCAGCGCTTCGTTCGCGCGGCCGTTGTCGATGATCAGGTAGGGTGTGACGGAGTGGTATCCGTCGGGAATGGGCTTGATTGTCGGCATGGGGAATACCTCCTGTTTTGGCCTTTCTGAGGTCCAGCCTACTCCCGAAGCGACATGCAATAAAGTCCGCGGTGCGGCTTACTTGGTGAATTCACAATGAATTTCAACGGCATCGAACAGCTCGAACCACCATGACCAGACTTTCTGGAGCTGCGTGCCCGGCAAAGAAGAAGGGCGACTGCAATTGCAGCCGCCCTTCGTTAGAGGTGCGTTGGGCTACTTAGCGGCCGCGGCTATGCCGGATTGCTCGGCGAGCGCCGCGGCCTTGGCGGTCGACTCCCAGGTAAACTCCGGCTCGGTGCGGCCGAAGTGGCCGTAAGCCGCTGTCTTCTGGAAGATGGGCCTGCGCAGGTTCAGGCTCTCGATGATGCCCTTGGGCGTGAGCGAGAAATTCTTGCGCACAAGCGCGGTAATTTTGGCTTCGCTCAGCTTGCCCGTGCCGAAGGTCTCAACAAGAACCGAAACCGGCTCAGCAACACCGATGGCATAGGCCAACTGGACCTCGGCCTTCTCGGCCAATCCCGCCGCAACAATGTTCTTCGCAATGTGGCGAGCCATGTACGCTGCGGAGCGATCGACCTTGGTCGGATCTTTTCCGCTGAATGCTCCGCCGCCGTGACGGCCCATGCCGCCGTAGCTATCCACAATGATCTTGCGGCCGGTCAATCCGGTGTCGCCCATCGGGCCGCCGATCACAAATCTTCCAGTTGGATTGATGTGGTACTTCGTATGCTCGTCGAGCCACTGCGCGGGCAGCACAGCCTGGATGACGTGCTTGAGAATGTCGGCGTGCAGCTCGTCGTTCGAAACGGCCTCGGAGTGTTGGCTCGAGATCACGACGGCGTCGATGCGCGCTGGCTTGCCGTTCTCGCCGTACTCGACCGTCACCTGGCTCTTGCCGTCCGGCCGCAGATAGTTCAGCTTGCCGCTCTTGCGCACGTTGGTGAGCTGGCGGCAAAGCTTGTGCGCGAGCGAGATGGGCGCGGGCATCAGTTCCGGCGTGTCGTTCGATGCGTAGCCGAACATCATGCCCTGGTCGCCGGCGCCGCCTGTATCGACACCCTGCGCAATGTCGCCCGACTGCTTGTTGATGCTCGAGATCACAGCGCAGGTGTTGGAGTCGAAGCCGTAGAGCGCGTTATCGTAGCCGATGGAGGCGATCACGCCGCGCACCAGCGACTGAAAGTCGACGTAGGCCTTGGTGGTGATTTCGCCCGCGATCACGACCAGGCCCGTGGCCGTCAGGGTTTCCGCGGCGACGCGGCGGTAGGGGTCCTGCTCCAGGCAGGCGTCGAGAATGGCGTCGGAAACCTGGTCGGCAATCTTATCGGGATGGCCTTCGGTCACGGATTCAGAGGTAAACAAAAAACGATCGCTCAACAAAAAACTCCTTCTCAAACTTGCGCACGCCGGTCGCGTCAGGCGAGACCAGGCGGATTTAGACATCCTTTCTATGGTAATTGCGGCGGGCAGCGGGAGCAAAGGAGCTTGAGCGTATGGCGGCGCACGGGGGTTGGAATGCGATTTTCGCCCTCCGGAAGGCAGTTTTTGAATCTGAGCCTTCATCCGAATATCGGGGCGCATCTATCGGGCCTTGAGCGCCGCGCTTGTCTCCTGCGGCTGAACGCTGCGCAGGCGCTGTTCAGCTTTCTCGCTCCAATACCCGCAGTCCAGCTCCAGAAAGACGGAAGTGTACGGGATGGTAAGAGTTGATTTGAGAATGAGAATGCGAAAGAGTTTGCCGGCCTCGTCCAACCGGGCAATGATCTGCTCATGCGCAAGCTGGCGCGTGTTCTTGCCGGACAGCAGGCGACTCATTTCTTTGCGGTGCACAATTACTCCCGACGCGTCCTCCTCCGCGATCTGGTTCAACTCGGCGTCCAGATAAACGTGAGCACGAATATGTGTGGCTTTGTCGATCGCGCCCAGAACTTCGTCGAGCAGTGTGAAATGATCGGCACCGGTGAACAGGGTTTCAATGCCGGGATTCGACTGGGCAGGATATGCGGCATCGGCGACGACAATCCAGTTGCGATGACCATAGAGCTGCAACAAGCGCTGAAAGCGAGTTTTCCACGATGCGCATTCGCGATCACTGTCTGTGTTCACTCTGAACCTCTTCGAGCGGCCGCTCGGATGCAGTTACGTGTGGGTGTGATTCGCAATCCCAAGAAAGCGAATGCGGCGACAACGGCGTAGCAAAACAAAGGCACGGTCATGCTGATCGCCGTACTCTTAGTCCATTGATAGACTGCTCCGATCAAGAGCGTGAAAACTCCGCCACCGATGATGGCCATCACGATCAACGATGCGCCTTCCTTTGTATGCTCGCCAAGATCGCGAATGCCGAGCGCGAAGATCGTCGGGAACATCAGCGACATGAAGAAGCTGGTGAGCAGCACGGCAACCAGTCCCGCCCACCCGGGCTGAAGAACTCCGATGGCTACAAGCACGATATTGGCAAGGGCGAATCCTCCCAGCATCTTGTTGGGCGGGAAACGCTTCATCAGGTAACTCGAAGCGAAGCGGCCTACGGCAAAAGCCGCCAGCGTCGCAGTGAGCAAAAAGCCCGCGAGTTTTTCCCGAACATGCGTGTAATCCTGCGCGTACTGAATGAAGTAGCTCCAGGTGCCCACCTGCGCGCCCACGTAGCAAAACTGCGCCAGAACCGCCCAAAGAAAATGCGGATATTGGAACAGCCGGAGGTAGCCGCCGGATTTGTGCGCATCCACTGCGGCGCTGTCGCCTTGGAGAGCTGGAAATTTTGCCCGGAAGATAAAAAATGCCCAGATCAGAACCACGACGCCCAACACCATGTAGGGTGCAAGCACGCGCATCGTCTCGTGCTGAAGGAATGTATCGTAGGTTCCCTGGCTCTTCATGTGCGCGATCTCGCCGGCGCTGGGCTCAATGCCAGAGAAGATGAAGACGGTGCCGATCAAGACTCCCACAATCGACCCGAGCGGATTGAAGGCTTGCGAGAAGTTCAGCCTGCGCACTGCGGTTGCCGGATCGCCCAGTTGCGCGATGAGCGGATTGGAGCCGGTCTCAAGAAATCCAAGGCCGCTGGCAATGACGAAGAGTGCGAGAAGAAAAAGCGGATAGCTCCTTTCGATGGAAGCGGGATAGAACAGGAACGTGCCGGTTGCGTAGAGAATCAGCCCGGTGAGCAGGCCCGTCTTATAACCGAAGCGGCGCATCACCAGAGCCGCTGGAATCGCCAGCAGAAAGTAGCCGAAATAAAAGGCCCATTGCACCAGACCGGCTTCGAGACGGTTGATCTCGAAAGATTTCATGAACTGGCGGATGAGCACGTCGTTCAAGTTGTTGGGGATGGCCCATAGAAAGAACAATCCGGTGACTAGAAAGAAGGCGACTCCGCCCTGGCGAGGAAGCATAGGTGCAGATGAGGACTGTTCCGCGTTTGGCTCGGTAGAGGCGTTGTGCATGGGCTACTCCGCGGTGGGGCAAACTGCAACTTTTCCGCAGCGGCCCGACGCCATTAAACGGTAGGCTTCGCTGGCGTGTTCCAGAGGGAAGCGATGGGTGACGATGTCTTCCGGATGCAGATTCCAGCGAACCAGCCGCTCCACCAACTCCTCCATCAGCCAGGTGGATGTGACCCATGACCCATAAATGGTCTTCTGGTCGTGAATGATGTCAGGCGAAGGATTGAAGGAAACCGTACCGCCCTCGCCCACCATGACCATCTTTCCCCATTTGCGGGTGGCGCGAATGGCAACGGCGCGGGCTGCGGCATTGCCGGAACAATCGATTGCGCGCTCTACTCCACAGCCATCGGTCAGTTCTCGCACTTCATTCACGTTCTCCGCTCCGACGTCGAGTACCGAATCGCAAAGGTCCAGATGAAGCGCGAGATCGCGGCGTTCGGGGGAGATGTCGATGCCGATGATTTTTTCCGCACCCAGCTTGCGGCATAAAGCCCCAGCCGCAAGTCCCACGGGACCAAGACCGGTGATCAGCACGGCATGGCTGCCGTCGATTCCAACTTTCTGCAGGGCCTCGTACACCGTGCCAAAGCCGCATGCCACCTGCGCGCCGTCCAGATAGGTCAGCGAGTCTGGAAGAGCGATCAAGTCTTTCTCTTCGGCGAGCATGTATTCGGCCATGCCGCCGTCGCGCTGCCATCCGTAAGCGCGGCGATATTCCGCGCTCGTGCATGAGATCATGTATCCGCGGCGGCAATCGTTGCAAACGCCGCACCCGGAGATGTGATAAACGATCACCCGGTCGCCCACTTTGAAGCGCCGGCAGCCCGGACCCGTCGCAACGATTTTTCCCGCGGGCTCGTGCCCGGCAATCACGCCTTGATAGCCTTCCGGGCCTTTGCCCAGGTGTTCGTGATAGATGGCGCGGATATCAGAGCCGCAAATGGTCGACGCCTTGACGGCCACAAGAACTTCTCCGTGGCCCGGCTCCGGCACCGGCACTTCTCGAATCTCCACGGTGCTGTTTCCCGGGAGAAATGCCGCCTTCATCATCTTGTTCATTGCGCGATGACTCCGTTTACATCCCAGAGATCTTCCCAAGCCTGATTGTCTTTCCAGAGGAAGACCTGGCCTTTGATCAACCGGCAGTTGCGATCGATCTCCTCGATCGCATTCATATCTTCCGCGCTCAGCGGCTCGCCGACCACAGCGCGCAGATTGTTCAGCAGATTCCTCGGGTTGGTTGAAAACGGAATCGGAACCCGCCCGCGCTGCACGGCCCATTTAATGCAGACGGCGGCAGGGTGTACGCCCAGCCTTGCTGCGATCGCGCGGATCACCGGATCCTCGATCGGCGAAGTATCCTCCGGCGTGCGATCGCGCTCCGGGCGCGCTGGCGAGCCCAGCGGCGAATACGCGATCGGCTGAATCCCCCGTTCCATCAGGTAGCGGAAAAACACCGGCTGCTGAAAGTGCGGATGAAGTTCCATTTCGTTCACCACCGGGTTGATTCGCGCGTCGCGGAGCAGCAGGTCCATCTTGGGGATGGTCATATTCGAGGTTCCGATGTGACGCACTAGACCGCGATCGACAAGCTCTTCCATCTTCCGCCAGGTGCGCATGTAGTTCTCGTGAAGGTACGGCACCGCATGAGGATTGCGCGCCGTAACGTCGCAACCCGGAGGATGATGATTGGGAAAAGGCCAGTGCACAAGATAGAGATCGAGATAATCGAGGCGAAGATCGGCAAGCGATTTCTCGCAGGACG
>JBAWFY010000002.1:0-3027 GCA_049592335.1 Occallatibacter sp. | reverse complement strand
GTCTACCACAAATCCTGTGGCAATGGTCAGGGCCATCAGCGACAGGTTGTCGAGCGAGTAGCCGAAAATGTACATCGCCGCAAAGGTTCCGATGAGCGAGACCGGAACCGCCACGCTGGGAATGAGCGTGGAACGTGGGCTGCGCAAGAAAAGGAAGACCACCAGAATAACCAGGCATACCGAACCGATCAGCGTTTTCTCCACGGTGCTTACCGAGGCCCGGATGGTCGTGGTGCGGTCCATGTCAACCATAGTCTTGATGCCCGCGGGCAGCACGGCCTCGAGGAACGGCAATTGCGCTTTCACCCGGTCAACGGTGTCGATAATGTTGGCTCCGGGCTGGCGGAAGACGATGAGTACCACGCCCCTTTTGCCATCGATGTAGCCGGCGTTGCGAAGGTTCTGCGTCGAGTCCACCACATCGGCGACGTCGGAGAGCCGGATGGCTTCGCCGTTGTGGTATCCCACGATGAGCGGCTGGTAATCAGCAGCCGTCGAGATCTGATCGTTGGTGAGGATGTCTTCGCTGATGCCATTGTTGGAGAGCTGGCCACGCGGTTCGTGCGAGTTCTGCAGACTGAGCACCGATTGCACGCTGCCGAGGGTAAGCCCGAAGCTTTCGAGCTTGGTGGGATTCACCTCGACGCGCACCGACGGCGCGGCGCCGCCCCCGACACCGACCTGCCCCACGCCCTGAATCTGCGAGAGCTTCTGCTCCAGAATCGTTGAGGCCAGGTCGTAGAGCTTTGTCACCTCGTACTTGTCGGAGGTGAGGCTGATGATCATGATCGGCGAGTCGGCGGGATTTACCTTACGGTAATTGGGGTTCGAGGGCAGGTTTGCGGGCAGATAGGTGCGCGCGGCGTTGATGGCAGCCTGCACGTCGCGCGCCGCGCCATCGATGTTACGGCTGAGGTCGAACTGCAGGGTGATATTGGTCGAGCCCAGCTGGCTCGACGAGGTCATCTCGGAGACGCCTGCGATGTGGCTGAACTGGCGTTCGAGCGGCGTGGCTACAGACGCGGCCATGATCTGTGCACTGGCTCCAGGCAGGCCGGCATTCACGTTGATAGTGGGAAAATCTACCTGCGGCAACGGCGCTACCGGCAGCACGACGAATGCAACTGCGCCCGCGATGGCCACCGCGATGGTGAGCAGCGTGGTGCCTACCGGCCGCCGGATGAATGGAGCCGAAAGGTTCATGCATTCTCCGCGCCGGGGTGCAGGTTAGTATCCAGCTGCGAATGGGAAGGACGGCGTCGTGCGACCCTCTGCGCAATACGGTCAAAGAAGATGTAGATGACGGGCGTGGTGTAGAAGGTGAGCAACTGGCTCAGGAGCAAGCCTCCGACCATGGCAATGCCCAGGGGCCTGCGCAGTTCGGAACCCAGGCCGGTTCCGACGGCGAGGGGAATGCCGGCCAGCAGCGCGGCCATGGTGGTCATGATGATGGGGCGGAAGCGAAGGAGGCTCGCGCGATAGATGGCCTCGGTGGAGTCCAGTCCCTCTTTGCGCTCGGCTTCGAGAGCAAAGTCCACGATCATGATGCCGTTTTTCTTGACGATGCCGATGAGCAGAATGATGCCGATGATGCCGACCACGCTCAAATCCTGACGGCAGATGATCAGCGCGAGGAGTGCGCCCACGCCGGCCGAGGGGAGGGTGGAAAGAATCGTGACCGGATGAATGAAGCTCTCATACAGAACGCCGAGGACGATGTAGACAGTGACCAGTGCGGCGAGAATGAGCAAGGCTTCGTTTGACAGCGAGTTGTGGAAGGACGCCGCCGTACCTTGAAAGTCGGCCTGGAGGCTGGCGGGGAAGTGAAGGTTCTTGACGATCTTATCGATGTCCTCGATGGCCGTGCCCAGCGAGGCATTGGGGGCGAGATTGAACGAGACCGTAACCGATGGGAACTGTCCCTGATGGTTGATGGACAGGGCCTCGGTGGTGTTGTGCATTTCAGTGAAGGCGGCGAGGGGGACGGCATTGGCGCCGACCGAAGAAGTGACGGCATTGGGTGTGGTTCCCGCAGTGGAGCCGGAGGCCGGTGAAGATGCGCCCGCGGTGCTGGTGGCGCCTGCGAGAACCGAGGCCGGCACTGTCATTACCTGGGCTGAAGGCGTGTAGCGCACGCCTGTCGTCAGTGCGTTCGAGCCGGCCGAGGCCGAGGCCGATGAGGAGAAGGACGTGGCTGCTCCCGAGCCGCTGGCTCCCGACGAGGCGCTGGTCTGGATGTACATGTCGCCGAGCTTTGCAGGATTTTTCTGCCATTCGGGCGCCGTTTCCAGTACCACGTGGTATTGATTGAGCTGCGTATAAAGGGTGCTGATCTCGCGTTGTCCGTAGGCATCGTAGAGGGTGTTGTCGATGGTGGTGGGCGCGATTCCCAGCCGCGAGGCCGTTACGCGGTCGATCTCCAGTTGCACGGCCCTTGCGCCCGTCTGCTGATCCGTGGCGACGTCTTCCAGTTCGGGCAGCTTTTTCAGTTGCGTTACGAATTGGTTCGTTTGCTCATTGAGCTCGTCGGTATCGGGATCTTCGAGCGTGAATTGATATTGCGTGCGGCTCACGCGGTCGTCGACTGTGATGTCCTGTACCGGCTGCATGTAGAGATGCATGCCCTGGACGTTGGCCAGACTGCGCTGCAATCTCCGGATCACGTCGGATGCATTGGTGCGCTTGTTGATGGGTTTCAGGTTGATGGAGATGCGGCCGCTGTTCAGGGTGGTGTTGATGCCGTCGGCGCCGATGAACGAGGAGAGGCTTTCGACAGCCGGGTCATTGAGAATGATGTTGGCCACTTCCCGCTGTTTCTCGCTCATGGCGTCGAAGGAGATGGATTGCGAGGCCTGCGAGATTCCCTGAATGACGCCGGTATCCTGCACCGGGAAGAATCCTTTGGGAATGAAGATGTAAAGCACGACAGTAAGGACAAGCGTTCCGGCAGCCACCAGCAGCGTGAGGGTTTGAAAACGCAGCACCACGCGCAGCGTCCGCCCGTAAAAGTCAATCATGCTGTTGAAC
>JBAWFY010000001.1:0-2355 GCA_049592335.1 Occallatibacter sp. | reverse complement strand
CATTCCACACACCAAGCACCTACATCTGATCCTCAGCCCATTCAGCGTGTTCTTTTCGCGCGGGACATTTGCGCACATCCCGCCGCTGAGCGGCGACGAAGACTTCGGGCTGGTTGCGGGAAAAGATCTGACGCAGATTGTGAACCTGCAGACTTACTCGTGCGTGGAGTGCGGACGCTGCATGGAGCACTGCCCTGCCAACTCGACCGGCAAGGAGCTGAACCCGAAAGAAATCGTCCTCGGACTGCGCGGCTACCTGAATGAGTTCGGGCCTGCGTCCGACGAGCCGCTGCTCGGCAAATACGTGTCGCAGCAGGCGGCGTTCGAGTGCACCACCTGCGGAGCCTGCGAGTTTCAGTGCCCTGTGGGCATTGAGCACCTGCCAATCCTCATCGGATTGCGGCGCGGCGCGGTCAACACGGGAGCGTGGGACGATGCGCACGGCTCCAAGCTCTTTCTGGCGTTGGAGAAAGGCAGCAATGCGCTTGGCCTCAGCGCCACGGAGCGCGACAAATTCATCGAGAAGAACGCGCTGCCCATCTTCGATGGAACTCAAGAATATTGTTTGTGGCTCGGCTGCATGGGCGCATACGATCCGCGCGGCCGCGATATTCTTTTGGCTTTGGTCAAGGTTCTGCATCATCTCCGAACATCCTTCGGCGTGCTGCGCAAGGAGAAGTGCACGGGCGACCCGGTGCGGCGGCTGGGGAACGATCTGCTCTTCCAGCAACTGGCGGAAGCCAATCTCGAAGCACTGGCCCAATCCAAAACCAAAAAAATAATTTCGATTTGTCCGCATTGTGTTCGCACCATTCAGGAGGATTGGAAGGAGTTTGGCACGCCGCCTGAGGTAGAGCATCACAGCGAATTTTTGGCGCGTTACGCATCGCAACTGGCCTCCGTCCAAAGCCAGGAAAGAATTGTGTTTCACGACCCCTGCTATCTGGGACGTTATCGCGATGTTTATGACGAGCCCCGTAGGGTCGCTGCGCTGGCCGGTGAACTTGTTGAGGCACCGCGTTCGCACGAGCGAAGTTTCTGCTGCGGCGCGGGTGGCGGGCTCGCATTTCTTGGCGAGGAGACGGGGGAACGCGTGAGCCACGTCCGCGCGGCAGAATTGACTGCAACTGGAGCAAAAGTCGTAGCCGCCGCCTGCCCTTTTTGCAATACCATGTTTCGAGATGCGCTCGCCGCTCGCGGCGAAGGCGCGCCGGAGTTGCTGGACATTGCGCAGATAGCGGCAAGAGGATTGCCAGAGCGCTAAGAACTTCCCATCCGTAGATTCAGGGAGCAAAGGAGACATGTTTAATGGAATCCGTCGAGGTATCGAACGATAAGAAACAAGAACAGTCCACAGACTCTCGGCTGGCCGGAAAGGCGCGGTTTGTTGTTTTGCTTATACCCTATGCCGTAATCGATCTGGAGTTCTCGCTGCGGCTTTGGGCTCTGATCACCAGCCATGCGGCGTCCGGTTATCTCTTCGACGGCTTGGCGTTCGAGGCATGTTTTCTCACCTCGCTCATCCCGCTTTGGAAGTGCCTGGTGCCTCTCAAAGCCGAGAATCACGAAGTTCGTATTCGGAAAAACCTGCCCAATCAAGTTTGCTTTCTCGTGATCATGCTGTTCCTGGCCATGGTGGAGTTTTCGAGCCTCACGCAGGCCTATGACAAACTCAAATCCAGGTAGCCTGAGATGAAAATCTTCGTCGCCATTAAGCAAGTTCCAGATCGCGACGCGCAGGTGCGCATTGCCGCGGATGGCAAATGGATCGACGAGACCGATCTCACGTGGGCTATGAACGAGCCGGACGCTCACGCGCTCGAAGAGGCGCTGCAATTGAAAGAGAAGTCCGCCACGGCGAATGGCGAAGTTGTCGTGGTCAGTGCGGGACCGGAACGGGTTGTTGCTACGCTTCGCGAGGCGCTGGCCAAGGGCGCGGACCGCGCAATTCATATCCTTTGTGACGATCTCGGCGAGCGCGATGCGTTGGGTGTCGCAAGACTGCTCGCCGCGGTCATCCAGCCTGAACATCCCGATCTCGTTCTTACCGGCTTGCAATCGGAAGATCTCGGTCTCGGCCAGACTGGAGTGATTCTTGCCGAACTTCTCGGAGTGCCCCTCGCCACCCTGATTCTCCACATCGAGAAAACCGATGCGGGCCTTACTGTGAAGCGCGAGCTCGAAGAGGGCTGGTTTCAATCGATCGAAATGCCACTGCCCGCGCTCGTGACCATGCAGTCGGGCGGCAACAGGCTGCGCTACGCCACGCTGATGGGCATCAAGCGCGCCAAAGCCAAAGAGCTGCGTACCGTGAATGCGGCAGAACTCGATGGAAGCGCCGCGCCGGTCGTGACC